>NZ_JBCNYA010000027.1:0-58484 GCF_049727805.1 Frateuria sp. YIM B11624 | reverse complement strand
CCCCCCCCCCCCCCCCCCCCCCCCCCCCCCCCCCCCCCCCCCCCCCCCCCCGCAACTCGGCGGCAGTAATGTTGTTGGAACCGTCGAGGATCAGGGCCAGCACCGGCGTGCCGTGGCTGTCGTCGCCGGCGAAGGCTTTCCAGGCGGCGTTGGCCAGGTAGCTGCGCTGGAAGTCGCGGCGGACGTGCATGTCGTGCGGCACGGTGATGGCGAAGCCGTGGGCGGTATCCACCAGCGGCGACGTGGGCGTCGGCTGGAGTGCGTCGGAGGCCTCCTCGTGCCTGGAACACGAGGCCACCAAGACCAGCGAAAGCAGCAGAAACGATGTGGTTCGAAGCATGGGATTCCAGTGTTGCCTCAGACTGGCTCCCTCTCCCCTGCGGGGAGAGGGTCGGGGTGAGGGGCCGGGGCTCGCGACAGCGTCGGTTGTTCAAGGAACGGATGTTTCGTCCGCTCCTTGAGAGTGCCACACGAGACCAAAGCAGACTGCCAGCGATATGCCTTTCCCGGCGAGCCCCACCCGTCACCCCAGCCCTCTCCCCGCAGGGGAGAGGGAGCAAAAGCGGTGGCTTGCGGTGGCACTGGAGAGGACAATGGTGCTTCCCACCCGCCACGGCCCGCCCAAGGCAGCCGATGAACGACCACCCCGTGCCGGCTGCCGGCACCGACGACGGATCGCTGATCCGCCATGGCACCGCGCTGTTCCGCCAGGCGAACCTGGCGCTGTTCGCCGCCGGCATCGCCACCTTCGGCCTGCTGTACTGTGTGCAGCCGCTGATGCCCGAGTTCAGCAAGGACTACGGCGTGAGCGCGGCGACCAGCGCGCTGTCGCTGTCGCTGACCACCGGCGTACTCGCGTTCGCCATGCTGTTCGCCGGCGCGGTCTCCGACGCCTACGGGCGCAAGTCGGTGATGACCGTGTCGCTGATCGCCTCGGCGCTGCTGGTGCTGCTGACCGCGCTGGTGCCCGGCTGGACCAGCCTGCTGGTGTTGCGCACCTTGCTCGGCCTCTCGCTGAGCGGCCTGCCGGCGGTGGCGATGACCTGGCTCAGCGAGGAAATGCATCCGGACTCCATTGGCCTGGGCATGGGCCTGTACATCAGCGGCAACGCCATCGGCGGCATGGGCGGGCGGCTGGTCACCGGCGTGCTGGCGGATTTCTTCGACTGGCGCGTGGGCGTGATGGTGGTGGCCGGTATCGGCCTCGCCTCCGGCCTGATGTTCTGGAAGCTGCTGCCGCCCTCGCATCATTTCGAGCGCCAGCCGCTGCGCCCGCGCACCTTGCTGGCGCGTTTCGCCGGCGTGTTCCGCGATGCCGGCCTGCCGTGGATGTTCATCGAAGGCTTCCTGCTGCTCGGGGCCTTCGTCACCGTCTACAACTACATCGGCTACCGCCTGCTCGGGCCGCCGTACGACCTGAGCCAGGCGGTGGTCGGTTTGATCTTCAGCGTGTACCTGATCGGTACCTTCAGCTCGGCAGGCTCGGCCGCCGCCGCGTGCTGTGGACGACCTTCGCCTTGATGCTGGCGGGCGTGGGTCTCACCACCTTCCGGCCGCTGGTGCTGGTGATCGCCGGCGTGGTGGCGGTGACCTTCGGCTTCTTCGGCGGGCACTCGATCGTGAGCAGCTGGGTCGGACGTCGCGCCGGCAACGCCAAGGCGCAGGCTTCGTCGCTGTACCTGTTCGCTTACTACATGGGCTCAAGCCTGGCCGGCGCCGGCGGCGGCCTGTTCTACGCGTCGCACGGCTGGAGCGGCGTGGCGGCGTTCATCGGCGCGATGGTGCTGGCCGGGCTGCTGATCGCCTGGCGGCTGTATTTCCTGCAGCCTTTGCCGGGGCCGCCGTCGCCGGGCACCGAGCCACCCTTGCCATGACCGGAGCAGGCATGAACATCGATGCGATCGACCACATCGTCCTTACCGTCGCGGACGTCGATGCGACCTGCGCGTTCTATGCGCGCGTGCTGGGCATGGAGGTGGTGACCTTCGGCGCGGGCCGCCGTGCGCTCGCCTTCGGATCGCAGAAGATCAACCTGCACGCGGTCGGCGCCGAGCTGGAACCGAGGGCGCCCAACGCGATGCCGGGCACCGGCGACCTGTGCCTCATCACCGCGGTGCCGATGCCGCAGGTGCTCGCGCACCTGGCCGCCTGCGGAGTGGAGGTGCTGCAGGGGCCAGTGCCGCGCACCGGGGCGCACGGTCCGATCCTGTCGGTGTATTTCCGCGATCCGGACGGCAACCTGGTCGAGGTGAGCAACTACGCGGCGGCCGGGGCGTGAGCCCGGGTCAGCGCGCCGCGGGTTCGAGCATGCCCTTGACCGCGTCGTAGTCGCCGTCGCTCGTCTGCGGCGGCAGGCCGAGCAGGTGCACCATCAGCGGATAGACGTCCACGTTCGGGAAGGACGGCACCGTGGCGCCGTCGCGGAAGGCCGGCCCGTGCGCCACGAACAGCGCGCGCATCTGCGGCGCGGCGTTGTCGTAGCCATGCTCACCCAGGCTGACGCGGCCCTTGTGCGAGGCCAGCCACTGCGCCGTGGTGATGCGCCAGCCGACGTCGGCCAGGCACAACAGTTGCGGTACCCGCGGGTTGTGGCCGTAGGCCAGGCGCGCCGGCACACGAGTCTTGTCCCAGCAGCGCATGTGCGGGTGCGGACGCTCCAGCTTCGCCTCGATGGGTGCGAAGTCGTGGCCCGGCCTGGGATTGAAGCCGGCCAGCACGCCCAGGCTGACCACCTGCACGTCGTCGAGGTCGAGCTCGCGTTCGATCAGTACGCTGTGGTCCAGCGGCGTGGATGCCATGCCGTGGTCGGCCAGCACGATCAGGTTGATGCGGTCGTACAGGCCGCGCTGCTTGAGGCCCTGGACCAGACGCGCCAGTGCCTGGTCGGTTTCGCGCAGGGCCTGGTCGACCTGCGGCGAATCCGGACCGTAGTGGTGGCCGGCGTGGTCGACGGCATCGAAGTACAGAGTGAGGAAGGTGGGTCGTTGGTCCGGCGGAAGGTCCAGCCAGGCGAGCACCTGGTCGACGCGCTGGGTGGGCGTCACGGTGCCGTCGTAGGGTTTCCAGTAGTCCGGGTGGCGGCCGTGGATGTCGGCCTCCGAGCCCGGCCAGAACATCGTCGCCGTGCGCAGGCCGTGGCGGTCGGCGGTCTCCCACAGCGGCGTGCCTTGCGCCCACCAGCGTCCGTCGCTGACCGCCTTGCGGTTGCCCAGCGAGAACTTGCCCAGCTGCGCGTCATACATGGTGTTGTTGACGATGCCGTGGTGGTCCGGGCGCAGGCCGGTCACGATCGTGTAGTGGTTGGGGAAGGTGAGCGACGGGAAGGACGGCTGCATCGCCGTGCGCACGCCGTCGCGCGCGAGCCCGGCCACGGTCGGGGTCAGGCCGCGCTGGAGATAGTCGGCGCGGTAGGCGTCGATGGACACCAGCAGCAGCGGCGTGGGTTTGCCGGCATGGCGCGGCGTGGTGGCGCAACCGGCGCTGAATGCGAGCGCCAGGCAGCACAGCGCGCGAAACAGGATTTTCATAGGCGGACCCGTACGATGAACCAACCCCGCATCATCGCATCGCCTCCATGTCGTTCAAAACCCGCGCATCGCTTCGCCTGCTGCCCACGGTCTTCGTGCTGGCGCTGCCGGCCACGGCCAGTGCCTGGCAGGCGCAGCCGCCGCGGCCTGCGGCACCGCCTCCGGTGGTCGTGCTCCAGCCGCCGGCCAACGCCCGCTTCCAGCAGGTCGTTCGTGAGCACGAAGTGCGCGACCAGTTGCAGAAGAATCAGCTGGAGGAACAGTTGCGGCGTAACCAGATGGACGTGGCGCGGCGTCCGTACGCCGCCAATCCGGTCCAGGCAGTGCGGCTGGACCAGGCCGACCAGTCCCAGCGCGAGCTCTACCGCGCACGCCAGCAGGATCTGCTCGACCGCTACCAGAGCGCCGTGGCGCCGCCGGTGGTGCATCCGGACAAGGGGCCGGCGCCGTCGCGCAGCGGCGGTTGAGGCTGCCGTCGATCAGCGCGATGCGAGGCCGAACAGGTCGCCGCGCGCCACGCCGTCTTCCATCGCCAGCAGGAACCGCTTCGTCGGCAGGCCGCCGCCGAAGCCGGTGAGGCTGCCGTTCGCGCCGATCACCCGATGGCAGGGCAGCACGATCGGCAGCGGGTTGCGTCCGTTGGCCGCGCCCACCGCGCGCACCGCCTGCGGCTGGCCGATGCGCTGCGCCAGTTCGCCGTAGCTGATCGTCGTGCCATAGGGGATGCGTGCCAGCTCCTGCCATACCGCCAACTGGAACGGCGTACCGATCGGGTGCAGCGGCAGGTCGAACAGTTGCCGCGTACCGGCGAAATATTCCTCCAGTTGCACGCGCGCGAATGCCAGCGCCGGCGGCGAATGCGTCCACGTGGGCGCAGGGTCGCGCTGGTGGCGCCCGGTCTCGAACCAGACCTCGCGCAGGCCTTGCCCGTCGGCGACCAGGCGCAGGCAGCCGATGGGCGTAGACAGGTTGTCGTACCAGATGGAGCTCATGGATGGAGTCCATTGTACCGGCATCGGTTCTCCGCACGCGGGAGGGACCGGACAAAAATCTGTCGCGCTCGACTCGGCGCAACCGAATCAACGGGCAGCGAAGCCATCATGCCCGCTTCCGTTGGGCAGGCGCCTGGTCGGCGACACTGCGCCAGAGGTGCATCACCGCATAGGCCCGCCACGGCCGCCACGCCTCGGCCATCGCCGAGAGCGCGCGGGTGCTGAGTTCACCGCCGTCGCCGGCCGCGGCGCGGCGCAGGATCAGGTCGGCCGCGGGAAAGGCGTCCGGATGGCTGAGCGCCCGCATCGCCATGTAGCTGGCGGTCCATTCGCCGATGCCGGGCAGCGCGGTCCAGCGCGCCACGAATTCCTGCAGCGACTGCTCTGCGCGGAAGTCCGCGCGGCCATCGAGCAGCGCCCTCGCGATGCCGCGGATGGTTTCGGCGCGCGCGCTGATCACGCCGATCTCGCGCAGGTCGGCATCGACCAGCCGTTCCGGCGTGGGGAACAACCGCGCCAGGCCAGGCAACGCTGGTACGGCCAGCGGCTCGCCCCAGCGCTCGACGATGCGCGCGGCCAGCGTGCGCGCCGCGGCCACGCTCACCTGCTGGCCGAGCACGGCGCGCACCGCGATCTCGAAGCCGTCCCATCCTCCCGGCAGGCGCAGGCCCGGCCGCATGCGCACCAGCGGCGCCAGCACGCCGCCGGCGCCCAGGGTGGCGGCGATCGCGCGTGGCTCGGCATCCAGGTCGAACATCCGGCGAAGCCGCGTCACCAGCGGCAGCAGTCGCGCCGGCTGTGGGCAGTGCAGCTCCAACCTCAACGCATGCTCGCCCTCCGGCCAGGCCGACAGGCGCAGCCAGCCGGGTGTGTCGGCCGGCCCGAACACGCGTGCGTAGGTGTGTGCGTCGACCTGCTCGATGCCCGGCAGCGCGCGGGTGCGCAGGAAATCCAGCACGCCGTCGAAGTCGTACGGCGGGCGGTAGCCGAGCCGCAGCACCAGTGCGTTCCCGGTGGCGGCGCGCGGCTGTCGGCGCAGCTCGCGCGGCGCGGTGCGGTTGGCCTGGGCGAAGGCGGCATTGAAGCGGCGCAGGCTGCCGAAGCCGGAGGCCAGCGCCACCTCGGTCACCGGCAGCGCGGTCTCGGTCAGCAGCTGCTTGGCGAACAGCAGCCGTCGCGTGGTGTGCACGCTCAGCGGCGGCGCGCCCAGGTGCTCGACGAACAGCCGCCGCAACTGGCGCGTGCCCACGCCGACGCGGGTCGCCAGGCCCTCGAGCGAATCCTCGGCCAGCGCACCGGCATCGATCAGCTTCAACGCGCGCGCCACCACGTGCTCGCCCGGATGCCAGGCGGGATTGCCGGGCGCAAGTTCGGGCCGGCAGCGCAGGCACGGCCGGAAGCCATCGGCCTCGGCGGCCGCGGCGTTGGCGTAATAGCGCACGTTCGACGATTTGGGCGAGGGCGCCGGACAGACCGGACGGCAATAGATGCGCGTGCTGGTCACCGCGGTGAAGAACAGCCCGTCGAAACGGGGATCCCGGCTCAGGCGCGCCTGTTCGCAGACGTGGTGGTCGGGCAGGGTGGCGTGCGATGGGGACATGCGATGCAGGCTAGCACCGCCTCCAACGGGATACTCGCCGTTTTCGGACATCAATGCGCCAGGCTTCGGGCGTATCGGCTATGCGTCGCAGCGCTGCAGCCAGAGGCTGCCGCCATTGGGCGGGTTGTCGCCCAGGAACCGGCGCAATTCGCGCGCGTGCAGTTCGCGCGCGATGGCACAGCCGTAGATCACTCGGAAACACGGGTTGAAGTCGAGGAACGCCTGCAGCAGGTATTGCTCGTTCCAGGAGAAACCCATCTCGATCCATTCCTTCGGGTAGTCGTCCGGAATGAAGATGTCATGGAAATGGATGTACACCCCCGGCTTCAGCCGCGGCAGCACCTGCAGGACGATGCGGTTGACGTCGCTGCCGGTCTTGGATACGTGCGATGAATCGACGAACAGCACGTCGCCGGCATCCAGCGCGGTGAGCATGCCGACCGGCAGGTCCTGCGCGCGCCTGTCCAGCAGGGTGACCTCGCCCGCGTAGTGCGCCTGGCGCAGGAACGGGCGGGGATAGGGATCCACGCAGGTGATAGCCGTTTCGCCGCCGAGGAAACGCCGGTTCACGTCCATCATCAGGAGCGTGGAGTAGCCCGAGCCGATCTCGATGATGCGCCGGGGCCTGATCATCCGGAGCATGCAGAACAGTACCCGCGGATCCTGGCGTTCGAACTGACCGTTGAAGTCGTAGAAGCGGTCAAGCTGCTCGTCGGCCGGCCCTTCGCTCGCATAATCGTAGCCGTCGATCAGTGACGGGAACACCTGCGTCAGCAGTTGGCGGTGGCCCGCTGGGTTGAGATCCAGACCGGCCGGTTGCGACACATGGCCCCAGAGCCGCTCCTCGTCGGCCAGGGTCTGCGGCACGTCCACCACGGGGGAATAGAAATGCCCATCCGGAAACGCCGGACGTACGGCGCGCGCGAAGCGTGCGCCGCCCCGGCCTGAGGCATCGTCCCGCGACGCGTTGCTCATACCATCCCCCGTGCCGTCCGTCTCGACGCGCGAGTGGGACACGGGCGCATTGCGCCGATCGGCTCCCAGGTCGCTGCACGGGCAATCGCTGCGGTTCCGGCATGGCGCGCGCAGCTTGCCTGCGTGGCAAGCCAGTGGATGAAGATTGCCGTGCGCATAAGCGCTCCATCGGGCAGGAGATGATCCCGCGTCCCCGATGAGAACTTGCGCCTGGGCGCGTCATCGTTCGATAAACGCGAGGGCTTGCAGCGGACGCAACCGCGCAGGATGCCGCCGCTGCCGCCGACGCGGATCAGTCAGGCTGGCGACTGCCGCGGCCAGCGCCAGGCGTAGCAGACGATGCCGAGTTGCAGCGCGATTTCGACCAGGCTCATGAACACGTAGAAGGCCCATGCGCCCGGCAGGGTGGCGAGTACGATCGCCGTCAGCGCAGCGCCGATGAGGATGTTGAGCCAGCGGGCGAGCAGCGGCGGCAGCGCCAGCGACAGGAAGATCATGGCCGCAGGGATGGCCACCAGTACGGATACGGCTACCAGCGAGCCCTGGCTGATCGGTCCCAGGGGACCGCCGCCGTCGAGGATTTCGCGAAGATTGCCTGGTCGGTACAGGCCCCAGAAGTCGCCGTAGATGTAGCAAGACATGATGGCCGCCCAGAGCGCGGACAGCTTGAATCTCACGTGGATCGTCACATCCTGCAGTCGCATCGAAGTCATCGGTTCCTCCTTGGAATGTGTGAGCCGGAATGCGCGTCAGGCGGGCTCGGCGATTGCCGGCTTTGCCGGCAGGCGTACGCCGACCGCCAGCAGCCACAGGCAGGTGCCGATCTCGCCGAGCGATGCCGGCAGCAGGATGTAGTCGGCGACGGCCGAGGCCGGATAGGAAGGCAGCAGCAGGGTGGCGAAGACATCCACCAGATAGCCCAGGCCCCCCAGCACCAGCAGCACGCCCAGCAGCCGGGGCAGGAAGCCGCACCTGAAAACCAGGTAGCCGAACGGTAGCAGCCAGACGCCCCAGAAGACCTCGAGCACGAGCAGGCCGTGCCGGTAGGCATCGAGCTGCAGCATGACCTGGGCGTGCAGTTGTGCGGCCGTGAATGCGCGCAGGTACTCCGCATCGCCAAGCAGCGAAAGCACTTCGAAGCGGTGCGTTAGGTTGGCGTACGCAAGCGGCACGCTGGCAGCGGCGAAGGCAACCATCAGCACCGCGGCGTTCCGTCCAGAGCCAGCCAGCAGGCGGTACAGCGCCAGCGGCAGCAGCAGGAACGCGGCGTGGCAGATGAGTTCGGCCGCGATGCCCAGCCGGAACAGCGTCTGCGCCTGGAGGATGGCCGCTACCCTGGCCGCCGCGTCGCCATGGGTCGCCAGCTGCGAAGGCACGTAGCCCAGGTAGAACATGCCGGTGACCACGGTCACCAGGTAGAGCAGGCCTGCGACCCTCGCGTTCCCTTTCATGCTTGCCTCCATCGCAGCTGGCTCGTCGTCGCGGAACGGGGCGTCAGGAGTCCTTCGAACAATCGGACCCGTCGTCGTCGATGATCCCCGCGAACGGCTTGAACGCGGGCAGCGAGCCGGCCAGCCGGTCCTGGGCGAGGCGGATCTGCTGGATGTCCACGCAGATCTTCGAGGCTTCCCGATTGACCCGCTGGGTGGCGTCGTCGAGTCCCGCATCGGCCTGCTCGCTGTCGCCGCCGGTCACGTGTGCCGCGGCATTCTTCAGCGATTGCACCGCGACGCCGGCGCCCGCCCTGCCGGTGGCCAGGCCGTGTTCGCGCACGGCCAGGGCGCCCTGGTAGTACTGCTTCAGCAACTGCCGCTGCGCGGCGTCGACCGCCACCTCGCGGCCGTCCACTTCCAGCTTGCCGGCGGCATCCATGGTGGCTTCGCTGCCGCCGGTGCCGTGGAGGGTGACTTCATCGCCGTTCACCACGATGCCGCCGTTGGCGATGGTGGTGGTGTGGAAGCCGTTGCCGCAGCCGCCGAGCGCGAAGCCGGCGGCGAGAACGAGGGCGATGGCAGTGTTACGGATCAACATCATGGGACCTCGAGGCTTGTCGTGCCCGCATGCATCGGGCGTCGTCGAAGGGAATCGGGCTTCGGCGTGCGCGCCGGGACGGCCGCTACGGGATCAGTCGGAAAACGCGGCAACACCCTTCTTGCCGTTCTTGTCGGCCATGTCCCGGCCGCAGTCGTCGACGTCCTCCTGCGTCATCGTGGCGTAGGGCCTGAACTCCGGCATGGCGGCGGCGAGCTTCTGCTGCGAGGTCAGCAGGGCGGGCATGCGCTGGCAGAGGCGGAGGGCAGAGGCCTGGATCTGGTCCGTCTGCGGCTTGATGGCGGCTTCGATCTCCTTGTCGCTCTTGCCGGTGAGTGCGCCCCAGATCGCCTCCTTGGCCGCCTGGGTGCCCAGGCTGGCGCCGTCTGCGCCGATGTCCATGCCGGCCTCGGCGATGCCGATGATCTGTTGGCGGTAGTCGAGCAGCATGGCGTGCTGTTCCGGCGTGGCCTGCACTGTCTTGCCTGCGATCACCAGATCGCCTTGCGGGGTGATCACGGCCCGGGGCCGCGAATCGTTCTGGTGGTGCGGGCCCTTGCCGATGTGGACGCTGTCCACGTCGATGTCCCTGGTCGCCAGCTCCCGCTTGGCCTGTTCCATGCCCTTGTGGATCTCCGCCGACAGGGCCGACGGCGAGGTCTGTTTCTGGACCTCCGCCATCGCCTGTGTCACGCCGTCGTCGTTGCCCGAACCGGCTTGTTCGGATCGACCGCAGCCGGCCAGCGGCAGCAACAGGGCCAGTGCAAGGCCGAGGGTGAGTGCGTTGGATTTCATCGGGATTCTCCTTGGCCGTGTCCGGGGATCAACCCTCGTCGCGCCAGCGGCGGAACCAGATCGCCGCCGCGATGAGCGCCGCACCGGCCACCACGCCGATCCACAGGTTGGCCGAGCCGAGCAACTGGTACGCGTTGCCGAGGTCCATGAAGTCGAGATTGTTCTTGCCGGTGTGGATGAGGTCGTCGCTGCCGACCAGGCTCGCGCCGGGGAAGGCGCTGAACAGGGCGCGGGCCACGATGTTCTGCCAGAACCAGCCGGCCGACAGGTTGAACAGGCCCATGATGCCGAACCAGGTGACCAGCAGGCCGGTGGCGACCGGCAGGGCGATGGCCCACAGGAACGGCTTGGTGCGGGCCCAGGCCGAGCAGGCCATCAGCCAGCCCACCGAGGGCAGCGCCCACAGCAGGTAAAGCGGAATGTGGCCGAGCATGTTGACAGTGACACGGAACGGATGGGCCAGCGTCAGCAACTGCCACACGTGCACGCCATGGAAGGACAGCGTAATGGCCAGGATCAGCAACTGCAGGATGCCTGCGACGATGCCGGCAATCGTGGCGATCACCGGCGCCACGATGGTGGCGCTGACGACCTTGGACAGCACGGTTTCCGAGTCGGACAGCGGCAGCGATTTCCAGAACAGGATGCTGCGGTCGCGTCGCTCGTCGTAGATCGCGCCGAGGCAGTAGAAGAACACCACGAAGCCGAGCACCACGAAGATCAGCGCCATCGCCGAGTACATCGCCACGTCCAGCGCCATGCCGACCTGGCTGAGGTCGCCCGCGTCCATCTTCGAGATGACGTGCTGCAGGTTGCCGGTGGCGCCGAAGCTGATGCCGTGGCGGGCGCCCACCACTTCCATGGTGATGATGCCCATGACGTTCAGCAGCAGGAAGATGCCGCCGGTGACCAGCGGTGCCCACAGGAAGCCGCCGCGGTGTTCCCAGAACTCGCGCTTGACGAGCCAGAACATGTTGCTTCCAAGCGGATTGTTGCCGACAAGGGTTTTCATGCGTAGGTCCCTTTCATGGTGGCGACGAACAGGTCGCTGACGGACGGTCGGCGGATCTCGCCCAGCGTCTCCAGCCTTGCGCGGTCGGCGCCGTCGAACAGGAAGATGCTCTTGCCGAAGACCTGGCGCTCGTCGATCGGCTGCAGCGCACGTGCCTCGGCGGCCTTGTCGGCATTGACCATCACTTCGGCGAAACGGTCGCCGACGGCCTCCATGTCGGTGTCCAGCACGATCTTGCCGTCGCGGATGAACATCAGGTCGGTGAGGATGTGTTCGATCTCTTCCACCTGGTGGGTGGTGACGATGATCGTCTTGTTCTCGTCGAAGTAGTCCTCCAGCAAGCTCTGGTAGAACTGCTTGCGGTAGAGGATGTCCAGGCCGAGCGTGGGCTCGTCCAGCACCAGCAGGCGGGCGTCGATGGCCATCACCAGGGCCAGGTGCAGTTGCACGATCATGCCCTTGGACATCTGCCGCACGCGCTGGTCCGGCGTGAGCTTGGTGCGCTTGAGGAAACCCTCGCACTTGGTGCGGTCGAAGCGCGGGTGCACGTGGGCGACGAAGTCGATCGCCTCGCGCACGCGGATCCAGCGCGGCAGCACCGCCACATCGGCGATGAAGCAGACCTGTTCCATCAGCTTGTCGCGCTGGGTGCGCGGATCGTAGCCCAGCACCGACAACTCGCCATCGAAGGACGTCAGGCCCAGGATGGCCTTGAGCGCGGTGGTCTTGCCCGCGCCGTTGGGACCGATCAGTCCGACGATGCGGCCGGACTGGATCTCGAAGTTCGCGCTGTCCAGCGCGACCGTATTCTTGTAGCGCTTGCTCAGGTTCCGCGCAGTGACGATGGCGCTCATGGCTGCTGTTCCGTGGTGGCCGGCGCTTCGCGCATCAGCGTTTTGAGATCCAGTCCCAGGCGCTGCAGGCGCGCAAACAGGGCCGGCCATTCCTCGCGCAGGAAGCGCTCGCGCTCGGACTTCAACAAGGCCTCGCGGGCCCCCTCGTTGACGAACATGCCCAGTCCTCTCCTTTTTTCGACCAGTTGATCGTCGACCAGCTCCTGGTACGCCTTGGATACGGTCAGCGGATTGATCTGGAAATCCGCCGCCACCTGGCGCACCGACGGCAGCGGGTCGCCTTCGTTCAAGGCGCCATCCAGGATCATCGCCACCACGCGTTCGCGAAGCTGGCGGTAGATCGGGACGCTGTCGTTCCAGGTGATGGTCATACGTTATTCCTTGCTGGCACGGGCGATCTGGGTGCCAAACGAATAGTAGGGCATGGCCAACTGCGCCCCGAGCAGGGTGGCGCCCGCTTCGGCGTGCGCACCCAGCGCCGGCGCCAGGGTGGCGCTGGTGATGTCGGCGCCGTCCACCAGCGCGGCGGCGCGCAGCTCGCTGGCGGTCGGATTGACTTCGACCGGGGCCAGGGTGACCACGCGGATGCCGTTGATTTCGGAAGCCGGCGCGGTGCGCACGGGGGTGTTCAGGGCAACCAGGCCCGTCGCGGTGAACAGCGTGGCGGCGGCCAGGGCAATCAGGTTCTGCGCTTTCATGGCGGGTCTCCTTTAGTGACCTCGTGGACCGGTGTTGTAGTGAACTATAACACCATTCCGAAAAGCGTCAACAGGCAACAGGCCATGACTGATGGCCTATCTGGGAAATGGCTTGCGAGTCAGCGTGTTGGAGCGCCCTGCTGTGGGCGGCCTCGAGCCCGCGGGCGGCTCGTCATGCCGAAGCAGCTGCCCCTCGCCGGTCGTCATTCCCGCGAAAGCAGGAATCCCGGGTGGCTTCGATGGGCGGGCGAGGGTGGACTCCCGTCTTCGCGGGAATGGCGCCCTGGCAGGAGTTACGGGCCGGCCGGCCTGGGCTCCAGCCAGCGTAGGGTGGGCTTCAGCCCACCGGGCACGTTGCCTTAAGCAGGGAAGGTGGGCTGAAGCCCACCCTACGTTTACTTCGGCGCTGAATAGACTTGCTTGCCGCCGACCCAGGTCCCCAGCACCTTGGTCTTCCAGAGGTCCTGCGGATTGATGGTGAAGATGTTCCGGTCGACCAGGATGAAGTCGGCGTACTTGCCCGGTTCCAGCGAGCCTTGCGTCTTCTCCGCATGGGCGGCGTAGGCGGCGCTCAGGGTGAAGGCGCGCAGGGCCTCGACCAGGCTGAGCTTCTGGTCCGGATACCAGCCGCCCGGCGGCTGGTTCTGGTGGTCCTGCCGGGTCACCGCCGCATGCAGGCCGTAGAAGGGGTTGGGTGACTCGACCGGGAAGTCCGAGCCGAACGCCACCACCGTGCCCTGGTTGAGGAAACGCCGCCAGGCGTAGGCGCCTTCGATGCGCTGGTGGCCCACGCGGTCCTCGGCCATGTTCATGTCCGAGGTGGCGTGGGTCGGTTGCATCGAGGCGATCAGATTCAACGGCACGAAGCGCGGGATGTCCTTGAGCGAGAGGATCTGCGCGTGCTCGACGCGGTTGCGCAACGCCTTCGCCTGCGGGCGCACCTTGTAGGCGGCGGCGAAGCTGTCCAGTACCTCGCGGTTGGCCGCATCGCCGATCGCATGGATGTTGACCTGGTAGCCCTTGGCGAAGGCCTTTTCGATCTTCGACTCCATCGTTCCCGGGCTCATGAACAGCAGGCCGTGGTTGTGCGGGTCGTCGGTGTAGGGCTTGAGCATCGCCGCGCCGCGGCTGCCCAGCGCGCCGTCGGCGAACAGCTTGACCGAATGCACGGTGAGGAAGCCGTTGCCGTAGCCGTCCAGCGGACCTTCGGCGGTGATCGTGTCGAAGGCCTCGCCGGTGTCGCGGATCATCGCGTAGATGCGCGCGGTGAGCTTGTGCTCGTCGGCATAGCGCTTGTAGAGGCGGTAGTTGGGCAGGTCGATGCCAGCGTCGCCCACGCCGGTCATGCCGACGCTCGCCATCTCCGCCAGGGCGGCATCGAGGGCGGCGGCGCGCTCGGCGTCGGTGGGTTCGGGCGCCTGGATCAGGGACACGGCGCCGTCGACGAACACGCCGGTCGGGTTGCCCTGGGCGTCGCGTTCGATGCGCCCGCCGGGTGGGTCCTTGGTGTCGCGGGTGATCCCGGCGAGCTTCATGGCGGCGCTGTTGGCCCAGGCCGCATGGCCATCGACGCGGCTCAGCCAGACCGGCCGGTCGGAAACCACCGCATCCAGCTCCCTGGCGGTGGGGAAGCGGCCGAGTTTCCAGATCACCTGGTTCCAGCCGCCGCCGAGTATCCAGCGCGCGTCCGGATGCGCCTTGGCGTAGGCCTTGACGCGGGCGAGTGCCTCCTCCAGCGACTGCGTACCGGTCAGGTCCGCCTGGTTGCGTGCGTAGCCCAGGTCCAGCACGTGGCCGTGGGCATCGATCAGGCCGGGCAGCAGGGTCTTGCCGTGGCCATCGACCACCTTGGCATCGCCCGCGCGCCCGGCCAGCGCCGTATCGGTGCCGGTGGCCACGACCTTGCCGTCATCCACCAGCAGGGCGTCGAAGTGCTGCAGTTTGCCGTGGCCATCGAGGGTGTAGCCCTTGACGTTGTGCACGTACAGATCGGCGGCCTGCAGCGCCGGCGCAGCGGCCAGCAGGGCGAGCAGGGACAGACGCAGGGTGCGGTTCATGCGCGCGGCTTCCTGTGGGGAAAGCCGCAGTGTGTCGGGCCGGGCCGGGTTTTTCCACTGCGCGCGGCACAGGAAGAAAACCGTTCGCGCCGGCGTAGGCGGGACACGCCGAAGTCAAAGGGCTGGCGAGGCCCACCGACTCCGGCGTTTCCGGGACGAGCGGCGCCTGGATTACGCCGCCTTCGGCAACAGCGTCCCGATCGCGTCGCGTGCCGTAGCCAACGCCTGCTCCTTGTGCTCGGCACTGACCGCCACGCCCTCGGCGCGCACGAACTCCACGTCGGTGATGCCGAGGAACCCCAGCACCGCACGCAGGTAGTTCTCCTGGAAATCCATCACCGCGCCAGCGGTGCCTTCGCTGTAGAACCCGCCGCGGCTGGAAGCCACGATCACCCGCTTGCCGCCGGCCAGGCCCTCGGGGCCGTTGGCGGTGTAGCGGAAGGTCTTGCCGGCCACCATGATGCGGTCGATCCAGGCCTTGAGCTGGCTGGGAATGCCGAAGTTGTACATCGGCGCGCCGAGCACGATCACGTCGGCGGCGAGGAACTCGTCCATCACCTCGTTGCCCAGCAACGCGGCCGGATCGCTGGCGTCGGCCACCGGCGTCCAATGCGGCAGCGGCTGCGCGGCAAGATCGCGGTAACGGACGGTGGCGTCGGGGCGGGCGGACCTGACCTGCGCCACGATGTCCGCGGTCAGCCCGCGCGAGACCGAGTGGCTACCCAGGGCGCTCGAATCGATGTGCAGCAGTTTCATGGCGTGACTCCAGTCGAAGGCCGGCATGCCGGCGACAGGAGCTACGATAGTTTTGCGACAATGGCCTGATAAGTCGGCTAATATTGAACTTATCGTTTCTACAAGGAAACAAAGGCATGACCCTCGACGGCACGCTGCAGGACCTCAACGACCTGTACTTCTTCGCCATGGTGGTCGAGCACAACGGCTTCTCGGCCGCCGGGCGCGCGCTGGGTGTCCCCAAATCGCGGCTGAGCAAGCGCGTGGCCCAGCTGGAGGAACGCCTGGGGGTGCGGTTGCTGCAGCGGACTACGCGGCGTTTCGTGGTCACCGAGGTCGGCGAGCGCTTCTACGCCCATTGCCGCGCGGTGCTGGAGGAGGCGCGCGCCGCGCAGGAAGCGGTCGACGAACTGCGCGCCGAGCCGCGCGGCGTGGTGCGGCTGAGCTGCCCGGTGTCGCTGGCGCAGACGGTGGTGGCGCACGTGCTGCCGGACTTCCTGGCGCAGTACCCCAAGGTGCAGGTGCGCGTGCTCTCCAGCAACCGCCGGGTGGACGTGGTGGGGGAGGGCTACGACATCGCCATTCGCGTGCGCAACAAGCTCGATGCCGATGCCAACATGGTGATGCGCACCTTCGGCCTGTCGCGCGTGCTGGCTGTGGCCAGTCCCGCGCTGCTCGACCGCCTGGGGCGGCCGACGGTGCCGGCGGAACTGTCCGCGCTGCCGGCGCTCACCATGCTCGAGCACGAGGGCGCGCAGGTGTGGGAGCTCATCGATGCACACGGCGAGCGCGTCTCGGTGGAGATGTCGGCGCGCCTGGTCACCGGCGAGTTCGCGCTGCTGCTGGAGGCTGCCCGTCGCGGACTCGGCGTGGCGCTACTGCCCGAGTTCGTCTGTGCGCCGGCGGTCACGCTCGGCGAACTGGAGGTCGTACTGCCCGACTGGAGCGCGCCGGAGGGCACCATGCACTTCGTCTATCCCAGCCGGCGCGGCATGCTGCCGGGCGTGCGCGCGCTGGTCGACTTCCTCGCCGAACGCCTGCCCGAAGCCACGCGGCAGAAGCACGAGCAATGCCGCAAACGTCCGCTGGATCCGCTCGACCAGCCGCGCACGTAAGCCATGCTAGGCTTGTTGTTTGGCCTTCCAGACATCCGCGCGAATGAACATCGACACCAAGCTGCCCAAGGTCGGCACCACCATCTTCAGCGTGATGAGCCAGCTCGCGCTGGATCATCAGGCGGTGAACCTGGGCCAGGGCTTTCCCGACTTCGAGCCGCCGCAGGCGCTGCGTGATGCGCTCACGCGCGCCATGGCCGAAGGCAGGAACCAGTACGCGCCGGGCATCGGCACGGCGCCGCTGCGCGAGCAGATCGCGGTCAAGACCCAGCGGCTGTACGGGCGGCGCGTGGATCCGGCGACCGAGGTCACGGTGACTTCGGGGGCGACCGAAGCGCTGTTTTCGGCGATCGCGGCCACCGTGCGCACGGGCGAGGAAGTGATCGTGTTCGACCCGGCCTACGACTCGTACGAGCCGGCCATCGAGCTGCAGGGCGCGCGCGCGGTGCACATCCCGCTCACCGTGCCGAGTTTCGCCATCGACTGGCAGCGCGTGCGCGATGCGATCACTCCGAAGACGCGCATGATCCTGATCAACAGCCCGCACAACCCCTCGGGTGCCGTGCTCTCGGCCGACGACCTGGACACGCTGGCCGAGATCACGCGCGACACCGACATCGTGGTGCTTTCCGACGAGGTGTACGAACACATCGTCTACGACGGCGCGCGGCACGAGAGCGTGTTGCGCCACCCTGAGCTGGCCGAGCGCAGCATCGTGGTCTCCAGCTTCGGCAAGACCTACCACTGCACCGGCTGGAAAGTCGGTTACGCGGTGGCGCCGGCGGCGCTGTCGGCCGAGTTCCGCAAGGTGCACCAGTACCTGACCTTCTGCACCTTCCATCCGGCGCAGGCGGCCTTCGCCGAGATCATGGCCAACGACCCGGCGCATTACCTGGAGCTGCCGGACTTCTACCAGGTCAAGCGCGACCGCTTCCGCGCGCTGCTGGCGCCCTCGCGCTTCAAGCTGCTGGATGTGCCGGGCGGCTACTTCCAGCTGGTCGACTACTCGGCCATCCGCGACGAGGACGACCTCGCCTTCTCGCGCTGGCTGGTCGAGCACGGCGGCGTGGCCGGCATCCCGCTGACGCCCTTCTACGAACAGCCGCCGGGTACGCGCCTGCTGCGCCTGTGCTTTGCCAAGAGCGACGCGACCATGACCGCCGCCGCGGAGCGCCTATGCCGCCTGTGAGCCTGCAGCCGTTGACGGTCAGCCTGGTGCAAGGCGCCACGCGCTGGCACGACGCGCCCGCCAACCGCGACTACTACGGCACGCTGGTGCGCCAGGCACGCGGCAGCGACCTCATCGTGCTGCCGGAGACCTTCCTGTCCGGCTTCAGCAACGACACCCGGGCCAGCGCCGACACCATGGAAGGCGAGGGCGTGGCCTGGCTGCGCGCGCTCGCGGCCGAGGTGGATGCGGTGATCTGCGGGAGCCTGGCGATCAACGAGAACGGCACGGTCTACAACCGCCTGTTCTGGATGCGTCCGGACGGCAGCCATGCGCAGTACGACAAGCGCCACCTGTTCCGCATGGCCGGCGAGCACACCCGCTACGGCGGCGGCCGCGAGCGGCTGGTGGTGGAGCTGAAGGGCTGGCGGATCCTGCCGCAGGTCTGCTACGACCTGCGCTTCCCGGTATGGCTGCGCAATCGCCGGCTGGAGAACGCCGCCGGCGGCATGGACTACGACCTCGCCTTGTTCGTCGCCAACTGGCCGGCGCCGCGCCGGCAACCCTGGCGCACGCTGCTGCGCGCGCGGGCGATCGAGAACCTGGCCTACGTGATCGGCGTCAACCGCGTGGGCGTGGACGGCAACGACTTGCCGTACGCGGGCGACAGCGCGGTGATCGATCCGGTGGGCGAGGCATTGATCGAACTGGGTACGCAGGAGCAGGTCGCCACCGTGCGGCTGGATCCGGCGCCGTTGCTGGCGCATCGCGAACGCTTTCCCGCTTGGATGGACGCCGACGAGTTCATGCTGGGACCCGGTTGACCGTCCGATGTCCAGACAGTCATGCACCATCCATGCGCCGCCCGTGTTGGATGAAAAGAAGCCGCCCGAGGGCGGCTTCTTTTTGGGCAGCTTGCGGTCGATTACCCGCTGGGTGCGGCTCCGACCGTCTGCGAGGGCGGGTTCAACCTCGGCGA
This sequence comes from Frateuria sp. YIM B11624, assembly GCF_049727805.1. NCBI lineage: Bacteria > Pseudomonadati > Pseudomonadota > Gammaproteobacteria > Lysobacterales > Rhodanobacteraceae > Frateuria > Frateuria sp. YIM B11624. The sequence goes on along the minus strand of NZ_JBCNYA010000027.1, from coordinate 39,946 downwards.
AATCGTGGGCTGAAGCCCACCCTGCGATCAGGGCAGGATCGCCAGCACCGCTTCCGGCGGACGGCCGAGGGCCGCCTTGCCGTCGGCCACCACGATGGGGCGCTCGATCAGCCTCGGGTGCTCGACCATTGCCTGCACGATGGCCTCGTCGCCCACGGCCGGATCGGCCAGCCCGAGCTCCTTGTATTCTGCCTCGCCGGTGCGCAGCAGCTGGCGCGGCGTCATGCCGAGCAGGCGGAGCAGGGTCCTCAACTCTTCCGCGCTGGGCGGCGTATCCAGGTAGTTGACCACCTCCGGTTCGATACCGCGTGCCTGCAGCAGTTCCAGCGTGCCGCGCGACTTGGAGCAGCGGCTGTTGTGGTAGATGCGCACGGCCATCAGCGGTTGCCGGATCGGTTGCCGCCGCGGCCGCCGTGCGGACGGCTGCCGCCGTGGCCCTGCGGACGGTTGCCGCGATTCTGCGGACGGCCGCCCTGGCCCGGGGCACCGCCCTGGCGGTTGCCACGATTGCCGCCGCCACCGCCGAAGCCGGCGTAGGGGCTGGCGCCGCGCGCCTCGCCACCGCGGCCGCCACCGGAGGGCTTGCCGCCGCGACGGTTGCCGCCGGGAGCATTGCCACGGGCGCCGCCCTCGCGGCTTTCGCCGGCGAACCACGTGCGCACCGAGGGCAGTTCCTGGCCCGGCGCCACGCCGCGCTTGTTCTTGCGGCGGGCGGGGTTGGCCGGGCGCTCGGGACGGGCCACGTTGCCGTTGACCTCCTTGCCCGGACGGCGGCGCTGCTGCTTGCCGCGCGCCGGCTCCTCGCGGATGCGGTCAAACGCGCGCAGTTCGCGTGCCTCGTCATGGTAGGCGCCGCTCCAGCCGGTCGGCGTGCCGCGCTCGGGGCGGTATTCGGTGACGCTGCGGCTGGCGCGGCGCTGGTGCAGCACCGGGCTCAGCGTCAGCACCGGCTGGGCCGGCCCCAGGCCGGCCGACTTGCGCAGGTCCTTGATGGCGTCCTCGGACAGCGCCTCGCTCTCGCCGCGGCGCAGGGTGCGCGGCAGCTCGATGCTGCCGTAGCGGATGCGCTTGAGGCGGCTGACCAGGAAGCCCTGCGAATCCCACAGGCGACGCACTTCGCGGTTGCGGCCCTCGCGGATCACCACGCGGAACCAGCTGTGGCTGCCGCCGCGGCTGATGATGGCGATCTCGTCGAAGCGGGCCGGGCCGTCCTCGAGCTCCACGCCGGCCTTGAGCTTCTCGATGGTCTCGTCGGGCACCTCGCCATGCACGCGGCAGAGGTATTCGCGGCCAAGCCCGCTCTTGGGGTGCATCAGCGCGTTGGCCAGCTCGCCGTCAGTGGTGAGCAGCAGCAGGCCGGTGGTGTTGATGTCCAGGCGGCCCACCGCGACCCAACGCGCACCCTTCAGGCGCGGCAGCTGTTCGAACACGGTGGGGCGGCCTTCGGGATCCTCGCGGGTGGTCACCACGCCTTCGGGCTTGTGGTAGAGCAGCACCTCGGCATCGTCGCGGCTGTCGGTGGCGACGACGAACTGCTTGCCGTCGAGCACCACGCGATCGCCGGCGTGAACGCTGGCACCGATCCCGGCCGGGGCGCCGTTGAGTTCGACCTCGCCGTTCTGGATGCGCTGCTCCAGCATGCGGCGCGAGCCCAGGCCGGCGTTGGCCAGCACCTTGTGCAGGCGCTCCTCCAGGGCGGGGATGTCGGCGGCCTCGGCGCGGGTTTCGCGCTTGAGGGTCAAGACGGATTTCTGCGGCGCAGTCATGCGCGGTACTCCTCGGTGTCCTGCTCGGCGGCGTCGGTGTCGACGTCCGCCTGGGCTGCTGCCTCGTCGGCAGTGGCAGATGGGGTGGGGGCGGGCGCCTCATCGTCGGGCGCGGCGGTGGTTTGGTTGCTGTCGGCGGCTTCGGCGACGGTTTCGGTAGATGCCGACGTTTCCTCGGCGGAAACCAGGTCGTCGTCGCCGGCTCCGGTGGTCTCGTCCGACGCGGCAGGGGCTTCGTCCCGCCCGGGTTCGGCGCCTTCCTCGTCCGGATCGATCGGCAGGTCCTTGATCACCGGCGGGGGCAGCGGTTCCTGGTCGAGCCGCAATTGCGGGTCTTCCATGTCGCGGATCTCGGACAGCGGCGGCAGCTCGTCCAGCGACTTGAGGTTGAAGTAATCCAGGAAGGCGCGGGTGGTGCCGAACAGCGCCGGCCTGCCCGGCACGTCGCGGTGGCCGACCACGCGGACCCACTCGCGCTCCTCCAGCGTCTTGATGATGTTGGAAGAGACCACCACGCCGCGGATCTGCTCGATCTCCGGACGGGTGATCGGCTGGCGGTAGGCGATCAGCGCCAGCGTTTCCAGCAGCGCGCGCGAGTAGCGGCTGGGCTTCTCGGTCCACATGCGCGACACCCACGGGTGCACGTCCTGGCGAACCTGGTAGCGGAAGCCGGAGGCGACTTCCTTCAGCTCGATGCCGCGGCCCGCGCAGTCTTCGGCCAGCGCTTCCAGCGCCCGGGCGATCGCCTCGCGGTCGACCTGCTCCTCTTCGACGAACAGCTCGCCGAGCTGCGCCACGGTGAGCGGCTGGCTGGCGGCGAGCAGGGCCGCCTCGATGATCGGTTTGAGTTGCTCGATCTGCATGGCCTAGGGGATGGTTCGGGTGGACCGGCGCCTCATTCGGCGGCGGCGGAAACCGGCATGTCGTCCGGCAGTTCGGCGTTTTCCTCGGCCAGCGCAGCCTTGGCCTTGACGTAGATCGGCGCCAGCGGTTCTTCCTGCACGATCTCCACCAGCATTTCCTTGGCCAGCTCCAGCATCGACAGGAAGGTGACCACCACGCCCAGGCGTCCTTCGCTGACGTCGAACAGGCTTTCGAAGCGGTGGAAGGTGCCGTCCTCGAGCCGGCTCAGCAGTTCGCCCATGCGCTGGCGCACGCTCAGGGCCTCGCGCTTGATCGCGTGGTGGCCGAACAGCTCGGCGCGGTGCATCACGTCCTTGAGCGCCAGCAGCATTTCCTTCAGGTCCAGCGGCGGCGGCAGCTTGACCACGTTGCGCTCGCCCACCTCGGCGTGCACGGCCACCGTATCGCGCTCGACGCGGGGCAGGGTGTCGATGTCCTCGGCGGCCTTCTTGAAGCGCTCGTATTCCTGCAGGCGGCGCACCAGTTCGGCGCGCGGGTCGTCCTCGAGGCCTTCCTCGGCCGGCGGGCGCGGCAGCAGCAGCCGCGACTTGATCTCGCCCAGGATCGCGGCCATCAGCAGGTACTCGGCGGCCAGTTCCAGCCGCATCACGTCCCGCATCATGTCGATGTATTCCATGTATTGCCGGGTGATCTCGGCAATCGGAATGTCCAGGATGTCCAGGTTCTGCCGGCGGATCAGGTACAGCAACAGGTCCAGCGGACCTTCGAACGCCTCGAGGAAAACCTCCAGTGCGTCCGGCGGGATGTACAGGTCCTGCGGCATCTGCAGCAACGGTTCGCCGCGCACGATCGCCAGCGGCATCTCCTGCTGCTGGGGGATCGACGCGAAGGCGTCCTGCGACGGTACGGCCGGCTGCTGCGGTTCTGTGCTCATCAATGCATGTCGTGGGGCCGCTCACGCGGCCGGCAATGCTTTCAAACCTGTCGTCCTTGTCGGGCGGAGCCCTGTGGACGGACTTTTCCCCTCGCGACCGCGGCCCCGGGGCCGACGGCAGCCATCGCTGCGATGTCGCATGACGAAGCCGCTCTGGCGGCGGTTCGATCAGGCGGGTTCAGGCGACCACCATGGCGTCCGCGCCGGGCATCGGGCCGTGGCAAGGACGCAGGACAGGATGGCGACACGGCGCCGCGGACGGTTCAAATCGATCTGCCGGAACCTGGGATACGTGCCGCGGTGACCGGTACCGACCGGCACGGCGCACGCTGGAACCTAAGGCATGGACGACAGGTTAGCGGCAGCGTTGCGGCAAGTCCAGTATGCGCCGATGGCCCGTTCGTCGGCGGGACCAGGCGGTGCGTACGCCTGGGGCAGCATGTGACACGTTGCGTCCGGCAAACCCCGCGCGCGGCACTTCCTGCGGCCTGCCTGGCGGTTGTGGGATGATGTCGCCCCCGCCCCGAGGATGGCATGGCGTTTGCTTCGCGTGCCGTGAGACGACCGGCGCCTCGCCGCGCAAGCCGCCATGAATGCCAGGTGGGTTGCAAGGCAGCTTGCCTGTCGATGGAGACGCGGGATGCGTCGTACGATCGCAGGGACGTCGCAGGAGGCGCGGGGCGCGCCTCGCTTGGGGAGCTAGATGACGATCGAAGACAACGTGGCGGACGAATCGGGCCCGAAGTTCCTGCGGCCCGCGCGCATGCGCATCGAGACGACCGTGCTGATGAGCCACGGCGTGCAGTCGCACCCGACCGAACTGGTCGACATCTCGGCCACGGGCGCGCTGCTGCGCCGGCCGTTGGGTTGGCAGGGGGAACTGGGCCAGGCCTGGGTGCTGGACATGATCTTCGGCCGCGACCTGCACATCCATCTGGAGGCGGTGGTCGCGCGCATTTCCGACCGCCACATCGGCTTCGCCTACTCGCGTATCCCCGAAGACAAACAGGTCCCGCTGTGGAACCTGCTGGGTGGCTACGCGGACATCCTGGAGCATTGGCGGGAGGAGTGACGCCTCCGGCCGGATGCCGGGCTCACGCGGGCACCGGTTCCGCCGGTCGACCGACCGGCTACCGCGACGACCCGTCGCTTCCCTTCCCGCAGGACGGCTGCTTTTCCGCTGGCACGCCGGGGATCATCCGCCGGTATTCGCTGACCGTTTCCGTTCGCGGAGGCCCGCCGTCATAGGCGTTGGCGAACTCCTCGTGGATGCAGTCGTGGTCCGGGCTCATGGTCGCGCGGATGGTCGTGTGGACTTTCCTGCCGTTGGCCATGCCGTCCAGTTCGACGGTCCAGGAGTTGCCCTGCACCATGGTCGTGAATTCCGTGCAGCCTTGCATGTTGTCGCACCAGACGCTCTTGTACGAGCCGGTCGGCTTGTCCCACCACGTGGTGCTCTGGCCGACCAGGTGGCCGCTGGCGCCGCGCGACTGGAAATCCTGCACGATGGAAAACCCGCCGGGACCCTTTTTGATCGTCATGACGCCGTCGTCGATGCCCCCTTGCGGCGAGCCGGGGCTGGGCAGGGTCCTGATGGTGGCCTGCCATGTTCCGATCCGGGGATAAAGCTTGTTCATCTCCGGAGGGGTCTTGCCTGCGGCGGCCGGAGAGGCCTCGGCCTTGGCCATGGTATCGGCGGCAGGCGTGGCCTCTTTCGCTGCCGTGCCTGCCGATGCAAGCAAGAGCAGGAAACAGGGAAAAGTCAGCGGGAGCTTCATCGTTTCCTCCGTAGGGAGTGGCGAGTGCTTTCCGCCAGCAGGACGGCGCTCCTCTTGTCGCGGGGCGAGCCGCCGCCCGTGGCGATGCCGCCAACGTAGGCGGTGTGCGCGTCCGCATGTCAGCCGGCGGAGATCTCCATGGGCTTCTTCTCCTCGTCGCGCAATTCGCGACGCAGGATCTTGCCCACGTTGGACTTGGGCAGCGAATCGCGGAACTCGATCTGGCGCGGCCGTTTGTAGCCGGTCAGGTTGTCGTGGCAGAACTGCTTGAGCGCTTCGGCGGTGAGCGCCGGGTCCTTGCGCACCACGAACAGCTTGACCACCTCGCCGGAGTGCTCGTCCGGTACGCCGACCGCGGCCACCTCGGCCACGCCCGGATGCTGCATGACGACGTCCTCGACCTCGTTCGGATACACGTTGAAGCCGGACACGAGGATCATGTCCTTCTTGCGGTCGACGATGTAGACGTAGCCGTTGGCATCCATCCGCGCGATGTCGCCGGTGTGCAGCCAGCCGTCGGCGCCGAGCACCTTGACGGTCTCCTCGGGGCGCTGCCAGTAGCCCTGCATCACTTGCGGACCGCGCACCATCAGTTCGCCCACTTCGCCGATCGGCAGCGGCTGGTTGTCCTCCGACCAGATGGCCACGTCGGTGGAAGGCACCGGCAGGCCGATGGAGCCGTTGTAGTCCTTCAGGTCCAGCGGGTTGATGCACACCGCCGGCGAGGTTTCGGTCAGGCCGTAAGCCTCGGCCAGGGTGCAGCCGGTGGTCTTCTTCCAGCGCTCGGCCACCGCACGCTGCACGGCCATGCCGCCGCCCAAGGTCAGATGCAGGCGGGAAAAGTCCAGCTCGGCGAAGCCGGGCGTGTTGAGCAGGCCGTTGAACAGCGTGTTGACGCCGGTCAGCGCGGTGAAGCCGGACTTCTTCAGTTCCTTGACGAAGCCGGGCATGTCGCGCGGATTGGTGATCAGCCAGTTTAGGCCGCCCAGGCGCATGAACACCAGGCCGTTCGCGCACAGCGAGAAGATGTGGTACAGCGGCAGCGCCGTGATGATCACCTCTTCGCCGGGCTTCGCGAGGTCGCCGATCCAGGCGCTGGCCTGCAGCATGTTGGCGACCATGTTGCCGTGGCTGAGCATCGCGCCCTTGGCCACGCCGGTGGTGCCGCCGGTGTACTGCAGGAACGCCAGGTCGTCGTGGCCGAGTTCGACCGTGGGCATGGGGTGCGCGGCGCCCTGCGCCAGCGCGTCGCGGAAGCGCACCGCCTGCGGCAGCGAGTAGGCCGGTACCATTTTCTTGACGTGCTTGAGCACGAAGTTGACCAGCGCGCCCTTGGGAAAGCCCAGCAGGTCGCCGATGCCGGTGGTGATCACGTGCTCGACGTGGGTTTCGCCGATGACTTCCTGCAGCGTGGAGGCGAAGTTGTCGAGCACCACGATCGCCTTGGCGCCGGAGTCCTCGAGCTGGTGCTTCAGCTCGCGCGCGGTATAGAGCGGATTGGTGTTGACCACCACCAACCCGGCGCGCAGCGCGCCGAACAGCGCGATCGGGTACTGCAGCACGTTGGGCATCATGATGGCGAGCCGGTCGCCCTTCTTCAGGCCCAGCGCGCCGGTGAGGTAGCCGGCGAACTGGCGGCTCAGCGTCTCGATTTCTCCGTAGCTCAGGAACTTGCCGAAGCTGGCGAAGGCCGGGCGGTCGCGGAACCGGCCGAAGGCTTCTTCCACCACCGCCGCCACCGATGCATAGGCATTGACGTCGATCTGCGCGGGCACATCATGCGGATAGTGGGCAAGCCACGGACGCTCGTTGCTCATGTAGTGTTCCTGTTCCCCGTTCGGCCATGCGGCCGAGGCATTGGAGCATACGCCCGCGCACGGCAGCAAGCCGCGCTGCGGCGAGCATCGGAGGGTCCATGCAGGCGCGTAAATGGTGGTTTTCCCTTGGCCTTGCGGTGCTGTTCGCGGCGCTTGCCGGATGCCGTCACACGCCGGACGAAACGCGCGTGCGCGAGGCGATCGCTTCGGTCGAACAGGCGGCCGAACGGGCCGACGCGGGCGGCGTGGTCGAGCCGCTCAGCGAGGACTTCGACGGCAACGGCGGCCGGCTCGAGCGCAAGGACCTGGCCAACCTCATCCGCCTGGCGCGCCTGCGCGGTGAGCACGTCGGCGTGACGCTGGGGCCGATCTCGATGGAACGGCGCGGCGAGCGGCTGGTGGCGAGTTTCACCGCGAGTCTGACCCAGGGCAGTCGCCTGTTGCCGGATGCGGCGGGCGTGTACCAGGTGGAGACGGCATGGCGCAGGGAAGGGGACGAATGGCGCTGCTACAGCGCGACGTGGAAGCGGCAGTTGTAGTACCTCGCGAAGGGGGGGCTGGAACCCACCGATTCCGCGCACCTCCTATCGAGCCTTCCCCCGCCCGCGGGGGAAGGTGCCGACGGGCGGATGGGGGAAGCCTTGCGAAAAAGTACTCGTCACCGGGCGCTTTGATAGATGGGTCTGAGGCGAGACCTCCCCCATCCGCCCTCCGGGCACCTTCCCCCGCAAGCGGGGGAAGGAACATCAAAAAAGCAGGCAGGAACTCCAGAAACGAAAAGGCCGCCCGGAGGCGGCCTTTTCGGCGGAGCTACCGCAAGCCTCAGGCCGCCTTGCGGCCCGCCAGCTGGCGCAGCACGTACTGCAGGATGCCGCCGTGGCGGAAGAAGTCGCGCTCTTTCGGCGTCAGCAGCATGACGTGGACGGTGAACTCCTTCTTCGTGCCGTCGGCCGCGGTGGCGACCACCGTCGCTTCCTTCGACTCGCCGCCGTCGAAGCCGAGGATGTCGATCGACTCCTTGCCGGTCAGGCCCAGCGACTGCGCGTTCTGGCCGTGCTTGAACTGCAGCGGCAGCACGCCCATGCCGACCAGGTTGGAGCGGTGGATGCGCTCGAAGCTCTCGGCGATCACCGCCTTGATGCCCAGCAGCAGCGTGCCCTTGGCGGCCCAGTCGCGCGAGGAGCCGGTGCCGTATTCCTTGCCGGCGATGACCACCAGCGGCGTGCCTTCGGCCTTGTACTTCATGGCCGCGTCGTAGATGGCCATTTCCTCGCCCGAGGGCACGTGCACGGTGTAGCCGCCCTCGACGCCGTCCAGCATCAGGTTCTTGATGCGGATGTTGGCAAAGGTGCCGCGCACCATTACATCGTCGTTGCCGCGGCGCGAACCGTAGGAGTTGAAGTCCTTCGGCTCGACGCCCCTGGAGATCAGGAAGCGGCCCGCCGGGCTGTCCTTCTTGATCGAACCGGCCGGCGAGATGTGGTCGGTGGTGATCGAATCGCCGAACAGGCCCAGCACGCGCGCGCCGTGCAGGTCGTCGACCTTGGACAGCTCCATCGTCATGCCGTCGAAGTACGGCGGGTTCTTGATGTAGGTGGAGTCCTCCCAGCCGTACAGCGCGCCTTCGGCCGAGCGGATCTGGTTCCAGCGGCTATCGCCCTTGAACACGTCGGCGTAGTTCTTCTCGAACATGGCCGGGTTGATTGCGCCGGCGATGGTGTCGGAGATTTCCTTATTTGTAGGCCAGATGTCCTTCAGGTACACCGGCTGGCCATCGCTGCCGATGCCGAGCGGGTCATTCGTGAGGTCGATGTCCAGCGTGCCGGCCAGCGCGTAGGCGACCACCAGCGGCGGCGAGGCCAGGTAGTTCATCTTCACTTCCGGATGCACGCGGCCTTCGAAGTTGCGGTTGCCGGAGAGGACCGAGGCGACGGCGAGATCACCGGCGCCGATGCCTTGGCTGATCTCGGCCGGCAGCGGGCCCGAGTTGCCGATGCAGGTGGTGCAGCCGTAGCCGACGATGTAGAAGCCGACCTTCTCCAGTTCCTTCAGCAGGCCGGTCTTTTCCAGGTAGTCGGTAACCACCAGCGAGCCCGGGCCGATGGAGGTCTTCACCCACGGCTTGGCCTTCAGCCCCTTGGCCGCCGCCTTCTTGGCGACCAGGCCGGCGCCCAGCATCACCGCCGGGTTGGAGGTGTTGGTGCAGGAGGTGATCGCGGCGATCACCACGGAGCCGTCCTTCAGCGTGAAGTTCTCACCGTCCTTGGTCACGCCCACGCTGCCGCTGCCCGACTTGCGGCTGGCGGTCAGCGGGCCGACCACGTCGTGGAAGCTCTGCTTGACGCCTTCGAGCAGCACGCGGTCCTGCGGGCGCTTGGGGCCGGCCATGGACGGGCGCACGTCGGCGAGGTCGAGCTCCAGCGTAGTGGTGAACTCCGGCGTCACGCTGTTCTCGTCGTGCCACATGCCTTGCGCGCGGGCATAGGCCTCGACCAGCTTGATCTGCTCCTCGCTGCGGCCGGACAGGCGCAGATAGTTGAGTGCCTCCTGGTCTACGGGGAAGATGCCGCAGGTCGCGCCGTACTCCGGCGCCATGTTGCCGATGGTGGCGCGGTCGGCCAGCGGCAGGTGCTTCAGGCCGTCGCCGAAGAACTCGACGAACTTGCCCACCACGCCGAGCTTGCGCAGCATCTGGGTCACGGTCAGCACCAGGTCGGTGGCGGTGACGCCTTCGGAGAGCTTGCCGGTCAGCTTGAAGCCGACCACCTGCGGGATCAGCATCGACGAGGGTTGGCCGAGCATGGCCGCCTCGGCCTCGATGCCGCCCACGCCCCAGCCGAGCACGCCCACGCCGTTGATCATGGTGGTGTGCGAATCGGTGCCGAACACGGTGTCCGGGTAGGCCCACAGCTGGCCGTCCTTCTCCGTGGTGAACACCACGCGGGCCAGGTGCTCCAGGTTCACCTGGTGCACGATGCCGGTGCGCGGCGGCACGACCTTGAAGTTGTTGAACGCCTTCTGGCCCCAGCGCAGGAACGCGTAGCGCTCCTGGTTGCGCTCGAACTCGATCTCGACGTTCTTTTCCAGCGCCGATTCGGAACCGAACACGTCGACCTGCACCGAGTGGTCGATCACCAGCTCGGCCGGCGCCAGCGGGTTGATCTGGGTGGCGTCGCCGCCGAGCTTGACCACCGCGTCGCGCATGGCCGCCAGGTCGACCACGCAGGGCACGCCGGTGAAGTCCTGCAGCACCACGCGGGCCGGCATGAAGGAGATCTCGGTGTCGGGCTCGGCCTTGGGCTGCCAGTTGGCGACCGCTTCGATTTCCTTGGCGGTGACGTTGACGCCGTCCTCGTGCCGCAGCAGGTTCTCCAGCAGGATCTTCAGCGAATACGGCAGCCGCTTGAGGTCGAAGCGCTCACCGAACTTGGCGAGGCTGGCGTACGCATAGCGCTTGCCGTTGACCTCGAGGCTGTCGCGGATGGAAAACGAGTCTTTCATGACGGAACTCCTGGCTTGAACTTGAAGCGGCTGGGGAGGGCGGCGTTGCGGCAGGCCCTGCGCGCAAAGGCCTGCAATTATCGCAAATACCGTGGCGTGCGTCGTCGACGCATCGGTGCCGGGCGGCTTGGCGGGCAGGCGCCCTCGCGGCGCGGGCGAACGGGGCGGCTAGAATGGCCGGCACAAAGCCGGCGTTCCGCCGTTGGCCGCCAAGCATGCGACGGCCTTCCCTCCCGCACAAACGCTTTTGGTGACATGCAGCATTCGATGATTTCGACGGCGCTCTCGGCGGTATCGCTGCGCGACCTGGCGCTGGTGCAGGCGGTGCACCGCCACGGCAGCTTCAACAGCGCCGCGCGGGCCATGCACATCAGCCCGTCGGGGCTGTCGCACCAGGTGCAGAAGGTCGAGCAGGCGCTCGGCGCGCCGCTATTCGAGCGCGGTGGACGCCGCATCGTGCCGACCGCGGGCGGGCAACTGCTGCTGGAGCGGATCGCTGTGGTGCTGGATGCCGCCGAACACCTGCAACAAGCCGCGCGCGCCGGCACCGTCGCCTTCGGCGGCGAATTGCGCCTGGGCGTGCCGGCTTCGCTCGGCCCCTACCTGCTGCCGCACCTGGTCGAGCCGTTCCCGCAGCACTTTCCGGCGGCCCGGCTGAGTCTTTCGGAGGGCAAGCCGCGCGGGCTGCTGCGCCGCCTGCACGAGGGCGAGCTGGATGCCGTGCTGGCACCGCCGGCCAACGCCGCCAGCGGCATCGCCATGCGGCCCTTGTTCGCCGAGCCCTGGCAGGTGCTGTTCCGCGCCGACCATCCGCTGGCCGGTCGCGGCAGCGTCACCCTGGACCAACTGGATGAAGGCGACGCCACGCTGATGGCCGAAAGCCATCCCGGCGGCATCGACGGGCAGGGCGGCCATGGCGGCCACGTGCAGGATGTCAGCCTGGAAAGCCTGGCGGCGCTGGTCGGCCTGCGCGGCGGCTATGCGCTGGTGCCCGCGCTGGCGCGCGAACGGCTGGCCTCGAAGCCGGAGCTCACGGTGGTGCCGCTGGAGGGCGCGGAGCCCGGGCGGCAGATCGCGCTGTACTGGCGCGAGGCGTCGCCCTGGCATGCGGACATCCAGGCGTTCGCTGCGTTGCTGCAGGATGTGGCGCGGGGGCGGCCGGGGCTGGTGGTGGAGCCGGTGGGCTGAAGCCCACCCTACGGAGAGCCGGGTGGGGGGGCTTCAGCCCACGCCCTGCCTCAGCCGTTGTCCAGCGTCGCCCCGGTCAACAAGCCGCGCGCCAGCATGCTGCACTGGCGCCGGTTGAGGATGATCTGCCACTGCCGCCCGCCCACCTGCCGCCACAGCACCGCCGAGCGCACGGCAGCCAGCAGGTTCGCGCGTACCTTCTCGACCACCGCGGGCTGCTGCAGGAACTGCGGGTTGCCGCTGACCATCACGCGCGGACTGAGGGTGGACAGCGTGGAGGCGTAGAGGTCGGCCAGCCGACGAACGACCTGAGGCGAATCCTGGCCGAAATGGGCCACCTGCCGCTGGGCGGCGACGATGCCGTCCTGCAGTTTCGCGGTCAGCTCGCTGCGATGGGCGAGGCTGCGTTCCAGCCGCATCACGGTGACCGCCATCCTCGTCAGCGCCATGTCGCGGCTGCTGTCGTCGAGCTGGCCGATCAGGTTGCGCAGGCCCAGCCGCACCCCGCCCACGCCGCCGTAGACGGCAGCCACCGAGGGCGCGTCGATGCGGAACACGCTGGCCACGCTCGACTCCATCGCACCATCGTCGCAACGGCCCTGGTTGGCCAGTTGCTGCGCCAGGCCCACCGCCTGGAACAGGCCGGCCAGCGCCAGCACGCGCGGTTCGTTCATGGCGAGGGTGTCGAGCACGTCAGCTACCTGCACGAAGTGGGGAGAGGCCGCCGAACGGTGCGTCGGTGGCGGCGATCACGGCGCCACCCAGGCAGGCCTCGCCGTCGTAGAACACCACCGACTGGCCCGGTGTCACGGCCCGCTGGGGAACGTCGAAGCGCACGTCGAGCCCGGCGGGCGACACGCGCACCTCGCACGCCTGGTCCGCCTGCCGGTAGCGGGTCTTGGCGGTGCAGCGGAACACGGCCGCCGGCGCCGATCCGCCTACCCACGTGGGTGTCTCGGCGAGCAGGCGCGTCGACTGCAACCAGTGGTTCTCGCCGCCTTGCGCGACGTAGAGCACGTTGGCCGCCACGTCCTTGCCGACTACGTACCACGGCTCGCCGCTCCGGCCCTGGCGCCCGCCGATGCCCAGCCCATTGCGCTGCCCCAGCGTGTAGTACATGGTGCCCTGGTGCTCGCCGACCAAGGCGCCTTCCGGCGTGCGCATGCCGCCGGGCCGGGCCGGGATGTACTGCGCCAGGAAGCTGCGGAAATCGCGCTCGCCGATGAAGCAGATGCCGGTCGAATCCTTCTTCGCATGCGTGGGCAGCGCCGCCTGGCGGGCCATCTCGCGCACCTGCGACTTCTCGATCTCGCCCACCGGGAACAGCGTGGCAGCCAGTTGCCGCTGTCCCAGCGCGTGCAGGAAGTAGGTCTGGTCCTTGGCCGTGTCCACTGCGCGAAGCAGGCGGTAGCGTCCGTCGCGCTCATCGACGCGCGCGTAATGGCCGGTGGCGATCTTGTCCGCCCCCAGGGCGCGCGCCTCGTCCAGGAAGGTCTTGAACTTGATCTCGCGGTTGCACAGCACGTCCGGGTTGGGCGTGCGGCCGGCGCGGTACTCGGCCAGGAAGTGCTCGAAGACGCCATCCCAGTATTCGGAGGCGAAGTTGCGCACGTGGAAGGGAATGCCCAGGCGGCCGCACACGGCCAACGCGTCCTTGCGGTCGGCATCGGCGGTGCAGGGGCCCTCGCGGTCGTCCTCCTCCCAGTTCTGCATGAACAGGCCTTCGACCTGGTGGCCTGCCTGCTGCAGCAACAGCGCGGCGACCGAGGAGTCGACGCCACCAGAGACGCCAAGCATCACTTTCATTGCGGCGTGCCGAGCAGGCTCGACAGCGAACCGAGCGGCAGGCGCTGGCCTGCCAGCCAGGCGTCGATGCTGAGCAGCACCAGCGGACTGCGCAGGCGCTCGCCGAGTGCAGCGATGTCGGCCCGGGTCAGCCACAGCGCCTGGCGGATGCCGGTGTCGAGTGGACGCCGCGGATCGTGGGCCAGCGCCCGTGCCGCAAAACTGAAACGCACCACGCCCTCGCCATGCTCGGTGCTGCGCCATTGGTGCACGCCGATGAAATGGTCCAGTTCCACCGTCCAGCCGGTTTCCTCCAGCGTCTCGCGCACGGCGGCCTCGGCCAGGCTCTCGCCGTCGTCCAGGTGGCCGGCCGGCTGGTTGTAGGCGAGCCGCCCGTCGACTTCCTCCTCGACCATCAGGTAACGGTCGCCACGCGCCACCACGCAGGCGACGGTGACATGGGGACGCCAGACGGCAGGGGTGGCGGAAGTGGCAGGCATCGGGACGTGGGACTGGAAATGCGTCATTGTGCCATCACCTAGCTGAGGCACGGCCTGCACGGCGGCGCGACCAGTGCTGCATCCGCCGCGTCGTATACTCCATTCCAGCAAAAAGTCCCCTACGAACCATGGCCCACGAACCCGAAAACGACCCTGGCAGCGGACACGGCCTGGCCGTCGAAACCAGCCGTCCGGAAGTGGCACGACCGCCGCTTTTTCAAGTTGTGCTGCTGAATGACGATTTCACTCCCATGGACTTCGTGGTCGAAGTGCTGCGAGGCTTTTTCGCCATGGACCAGGAACGCGCGGTGCAGGTGATGCTGCACGTGCATACCCGCGGCAAGGGCGTGTGCGGCGTGTTTACGCGCGAAGTGGCGGAGACGAAAGTGACCCAGGTGAACGAGTACTCACGGACTCATCAGCATCCCTTGTTGTGCACTATGGAAAAGCTATGAGCGGCCCCATCTTGTAGCCATCGCGGCAAGCCCGCCCTGTCATTCCCCAGCGGAGAAGGTCCGGATGTTCAGCAAGGATCTCGAAGTCACCATCGGCCACTGCTACAAGCAGGCCCGTGAGCAGCGCCACGAGTTCATGACCGTGGAGCACCTGCTGCTCGCACTCACCGAAAACCAGTCCGCCCTGGGCGCCCTGCGCGCCTGCGGCGTGGATCTGCCGCGGCTGTCGGCCGAGCTCGAGCGGATCATTGCCGAGACCGTGCCGGTGCTGCCGCATGGCGACGAGCGCGATACCCAGCCCACGCTCGGTTTCCAGCGCGTGCTGCAGCGCGCGGTGTACCACGTGCAGTCCTCCGGCCGTAAGGAGGTCACCGGCGCCAACGTGCTGGTGGCGATCTTCGGCGAAAAGGATTCGCACGCGGTCTATTTCCTGCACCAGCAGGAGATCACCCGGCTGGACGTGGTCAACTACATCTCGCACGGCATCGCCAAGATCGGCGACGAGCCGAGCACCGGCATGCCCGGCAGCGAGCGCGAGGGCGAGGAAGGCGCCGACACCAAGGGCAACCCGCTCAACGAATACGCCACCAACCTCAACGAACTGGCGCTGGAGGGCAAGATTGATCCGCTGATCGGCCGCCAGGACGAGATCGAGCGCACCATCCAGGTGCTTTGCCGCCGCCGCAAGAACAACCCGCTCTACGTGGGCGACGCTGGCGTGGGCAAGACCGCGCTGGCCGAGGGCCTGGCCAAGCGCATCGTCGAAGGCGAGGTGCCGGAGGTGCTGGAAAGCGCCGTGATCTGGTCGCTGGACCTGGGCGCGCTGGTGGCCGGCACCAAGTACCGCGGCGACTTCGAGAAGCGCCTGAAGGCGGTGATCACCCAGCTCAAGAAGCAGCCGGGCGCGATCCTGTTCATCGACGAGATCCACACCATCATCGGTGCGGGTTCGGCGTCGGGCGGCACCATGGACGCCTCCAACCTGATCAAGCCGATGCTGGCCTCCGGCGAGCTGCGCTGCATCGGTTCGACCACCTTCCAGGAATTCCGCGGCATCTTCGAGAAGGACCGCGCGCTGGCCCGCCGCTTCCAGAAGATCGACGTGGTCGAGCCTACCGTGGCCGACAGCATCGAGATCCTGAAGGGCCTGAAGAGCCGCTTCGAGGAACACCACAACGTCGCCTACACCAACGAGGCGCTGAAGGCCGCGGTGGACCTGTCGGTCAAGCACATTCCCGACCGCCTGCTGCCGGACAAGGCCATCGACGTGATCGACGAGGCCGGCGCACGCCAGCGCCTGCTGCCGGAGGACCAGCGCGTCAGCAGGATCGACGTGCCGGAGGTGGAGTACATCGTCGCCAAGATGGCGCGCATCCCGGCCAAGCAGGTGTCCGCCTCGGACCGCGACGTGCTGAAGAACCTCGAGCGCAACCTCAAGATGGTGGTGTTCGGGCAGGACCAGGCGATCGAGGCGCTCGCCGCGTCGATCAAGATGGCCCGCTCGGGCCTGGCCGATCCGACCAAGCCGATCGGCAGTTTCCTGCTCGCCGGTCCGACCGGCGTGGGCAAGACCGAGGTGACCAAGCAGCTCGCGCTGCAGCTGGGCATCGAGATGATCCGCTTCGACATGTCCGAGTACATGGAAGCGCATTCGGTCTCGCGCCTGGTCGGCGCACCCCCGGGCTACGTCGGCTTCGACCAGGGCGGCCTGCTCACCGAGGCGGTGACCAAGCACCCGCATGCCGTGCTGCTGCTGGACGAGATCGAGAAGGCGCACCCGGACGTGTTCAACATCCTGCTGCAGGTGATGGACCGCGGCGTGCTTACCGACACCAACGGCCGCGAGGCGAACTTCAAGAACGTGATCCTGGTGATGACCACCAATGCCGGCGCCCAGCAGGCGTCGCGGCGGAGCATCGGCTTCGTCAAGCAGGATCATGCGACCGACTCGCTGGAGACGATCCGCAAGATGTTCACGCCGGAATTCCGCAACCGCCTGGACGCGGTGATCCAGTTCCATGCGCTGGACTTCGAGCACATCCTGCGCGTGGTCGACAAGTTCCTGATCGAGCTGGAAGCGCAGCTCGCCGACAAGCACGTCAGCCTGGACGTCGATGCCGACGCCCGCCGCTGGCTGGCCGAGCACGGCTTCGACCCGCAGATGGGCGCGCGGCCGATGGCCCGCGTCATCCAGGAGAAGGTCAAGCGGGCGCTGGCGGACGAGCTGCTGTTCGGCAAGCTGGCCGATGGCGGCAAGGTGATCCTGGGCGTGCGCGACGGCGAACTGCACGTGGAGACCGAGGCGGCCGAGAAGATGCCGGTCGTGGTCGAGTGACCCGGTCCCCTCCCTAGACAGGGGAGGGCTCCGGAGCCGGACACGAAAAAGGCCGCGCGGTGCGCGGCCTTTTTCGTTATCCGGAAACCTACTTCATGCGGTAGGTGATCCGCCCCTTGGTCAGGTCATAGGGAGTCATCTCGACCTTGACCTTGTCGCCCGTGAGGATGCGGATGTAGTGCTTGCGCATGCGGCCGGAGATATGGGCGGTGATCACGTGCCCGTTCTCCAGCTGTACGCGGAACATGGTGTTGGGCAGGGTCTCCTGGACCGTGCCTTCCATTTCGATGACGTCGTCTTTGGCCATGCGTTCCGGTGTGTCTGGGCCCGGCCGTGGCGGCCGCGTAAGCGGGAAAGTATGCCACGTCCGGGCGCCCGATCAAAGGAACCTCAGGCGGCGCCCCCGAAATACTCGTCCAGCTTGCGCCGGATCTCCTGCTCCACCATGCCCTTGAGCGGCGACAGCATCAGGCCGAGCTCGGCGGTGACGTGCACCGATTCCGGCGCCATCGCGATCGCGCCGCTCACCCCCGAGCGGGAGAAACGCAGGGTGTCGCCCTCCCACTGGCTCTGCATGTCGAACTTCTCGCGCATGCGCGCGGCGACCTTGTCGACCACGGCGCGGGCCTGGTCCGGCGGAAGGTTGTGCGGACGGCGGATGTCGATCTTGGGCATGGATGGGCTCCGTGTGGGGCGCCCATCTTACGCGGCGTGCGCGAAGGAGATGCCATCCATCTGCTAGAGTCCCGGCGGTCTTTGGATCGGTCTTTAGATGCGCATCGAGTTCCCCAATTCGGCTCGTGAGGATTTCCGCTGGGCGCAGGTCGCGCTGCGCATCGGCAGCGCACCGGACAACGACCTGGTGGTGTCCGCCCAGCAGGGCGCGGCGCACCATCTGCGCATCCTGCAGGACCGCCGTGGCTGGGTGCTGGAGGTACTCTCGGGTGCCGGCCGCGTCTACGTCAACGCGCGCCCCGTGCGCGAGCGGGCGCTGCTGCGCCCTGGCGACATCCTGAGCCTGGGCGATTGCCGCATGCTGCTGTGCGCGGACGACGCGCCGGCGACGCGCGCGCCGGTGGCGCTGTCCGAACAGGGTCGCTGCACGGCGGCCCTGCGCGCGGTGGCCGGGCCGCTGTCCGGCCGTGTGTTCCCGTTGCAGGAGCGGCTGGAACTGGGGCCGCAGGGCGACCAGCCGCTGGAGCTGCCGCAGGCCGCGCCGGCCACGCTCGCGCTGTTCTGGAAGGGCGGCGAACTGCGCGTGGCCGCCGGATCCACGCCGCCGCGCTATCCGTTGCTGCTCAACGGCGTGGCGGTGGAGCAGGCGGCGCTGCACCCGGGCGACCAGTTGGGCATCGCCATGCACCGCTTCCTGGTGGACGCGCCCGGCCTGCTGCCGGCGCCGGTCGGCACGCCGCCCGAACCGGCGCCCGAGCACCTGCCCGAGGATGAAGCCGGTCCGCGCGGCGAGGTGTGGTGGCTGATCGCCACGGCCGCGGTGCTGGCGCTGCTGATCGCGCTGATCCTGCTGGTGCGCTTCTAGCGCGCCCGTGCCTTCGCGGGGGAGGGCTCATTCCGCAGCCATGCGCCTGAGGTCGTCCAGCCGGTCGGCGTCCCGGATCGACAGGTCGGTACGCCAGCGCAGGATGCGCGGGAAGCGCACCGCCACGCCCGACTTGTGCCGGCTGGAACGCTGGATCGCCTCGTAGGCCAGCTCGAACACGTGCTCGGGCTCGACCGAGCGCACCGGACCGAAGCGCTCGAGCGTATGCGCGCGGATCCAGGCATCCAGCCGCGCGATCTCGGCATCGTCCAGTCCCGAATACGCCTTCGCCACCGGCACCAGATGGCCGCGATCCCACACGCCGAAGGTGTAGTCGGTGAACAGGCCGGCGCGCCGGCCATGGCCGGACTGGGCGTAGATCAGCACCGCGTCCAGCGTGTACGGATCGACCTTCCACTTCCACCAGTCGCCGCGCTTGCGGCCGACGCGGTACGGCGAGTCCAGGCGCTTGAGCATCAGGCCTTCGGTGCGCCGTTCGCGCGATTGCCCGCGCAGTTGCGCGAGTGCGTCCCAGTCATCCGTGTGGGCCGCCGGCGAGAGCAGCAGCGCCGGCGGCATGCCCTCCAGCAGCGCGGCGAGATGCTCGCGCCTCTGGCGCAGCGGCGTGTCGCGCAGGTCGACGCCGTCCAGTTCCAGCACGTCGTAGGCCATGAAGCGTACCGGCGTCCCGGCGAGCAGCGTCGGTCCGGGCTTGAGCTTGGCGATGCGCTTCTGCAAGGCGGTGAACGGTCGCGGCGCCGCCGCCTCGTCGTCCCAGGCGAGGATTTCGCCGTCGAGCACGCAGCCGGCGGGCAGGGCGCAGGCGGCCTGCTCGATCTCCGGGAAGCGGCCGTCCAGCCGCTCCTCGCCGCGCGACCACAGCCGCGCCTCGTCGTCGCGGCGCATGAGCTGGGCGCGGATGCCGTCCCATTTCCACTCGGCCAGCCACTCGCCGCGCTCGCCCAGGCTTTCCACGGGCGCTTCCAGCGGCGAGGCGAGGAAGAACGGATAGGGCCGGTGTTCGCGGTGGGCGTCGTCTTCGGCCGGTTGCGCCAGCGCGGCGAGCGACGTGGCGCTGGGCGCCCAGTCGCCGCTCAGGCGATGGGCGATCAGGTCGGTGGGCAGTTGCGACCACAACGCCAGCGCCTGCACTACCAGGCGCTGCGACACGCCCACGCGCAACGCGCCGGTGATCAGCTTGTTGAGCAGATAGATCTCGTTCGCCGGCAGCGCCTGCCACCAGGATTTCAGTTGCGCCACGCGGCCCGGCGCATCGAGCTGCGCGAGCGCCGGCAGCCGCTGTTCCATCCACGCATGCAGCGGCGCGTCGTCGGACGCCTGGCCCGAGGGCAGCAGCAACGCGATGGCCTCGGCCAGGTCGCCCACGTGCGCGTAGCTTTCGTCGATCAGCCAGTCGGGATAACCGGTGGCCTCGCGCGTGGCCTGGCGCAGCTCGGTGACGCTGGCGAGCCGGCGCAGCTTGCCGCCGCCGAGCACGTACACCGCCCAGGCGGCATCGGCCGGCGGCGCGTCGTGCAGGTAGGCGGCGATCGCGTCGCGCTTGGCGCTGGTCGAACCGGTGCGGTCGAGCGCGGCGTAGAGCTGGACGAAGCGGCGCATCGCTCAGGATCCCAACGCAGCCAACGGCAGCGCATCGTGGCCCTGTTCGCGCAGGTAGCGCACCAGCGCGTCGCCGTCGCCGTGGGTGACGTAGATGCGCCCGGCGCCGCTGTCACGCACGCTGCGCAGCAGGCCGTTCCAGTCGGCGTGGTCGGACACCACGAAGCCGCGGTCGTAGCCGCGCCGGCGGCGGTTGCCGCGGATCTGCATCCAGCCGGAAGCGAACGCGGTCGAGGCGTTGGGGAAGCGCCGCATCCACGGCGAACCCGCGGCCGACGGCGGCGCGAGGATCAGTTCGCCCACCAGCGCCGCGCCGCGCGCCGCTTCCTCCAGCGGCTGCGTCGGCGGCATCGCCACGCCGGCGTCGCGGTACAGCTCGGTCAGGCGCAGCAGCGCGCCGTGCAGGTGGACCACCCGGTCGATCCGCGGCGCGAGTTCGGCCAGCAGCCGCTGCGCCTTGCCCAGGGCATAGCAGAACAGCAGGGCCGGGACCTTGCGGCGGGCGCAGGCGTCCCACCAGGCAAGGAGTTCGTCGATCACCTGCGCCATCGGCGGCCAGCGGTACACGGGCAGCGCGAAGGTCGATTCGGTGACGAACGTGTCGCACGGAACCGGTTCGAACGGCGCGCAGGTAGGGTCGCTCTCGCGCTTGTAGTCGCCCGAGACCACCACCACGCGCTCGGCGTGTTCCATCCGAACCTGTGCCGCACCCAGCATGTGGCCCGAAGGATGCAGCGACACCCGCACCTCGCCGAGGGTGAACGGCTCGCCGTAGTCGTAGGCGTCGATCGCCGCGGGCTCGCCCAGCCGCTCGCGCATCAGCCCGAGCCCGGCGCGCGCCACGTGGTAGCGCGCGTTGCCCTGGCGCGCATGGTCGCCGTGTGCATGCGTCACCACGGCCTGCGCCACCGGCTCGGCCGGGTCGATGTAGAAAGCGCCGGCCGGGCAATAGAGGCCCTCGGGGCGGGGTTGGAGGAGCAGGTCGGGCATAGGCGGATGCTCGGTGCGTGGACGTCAAGTTGGCGGCAACAAAAGACCCGCTGGATGACTGTGCAGCGAGTCCGAGGCTCCGTGGGGCGCAGAGCGGACCGGCACAAACCCGCACTCTTCTTGCCTCAGCTCCCGAGCGCCCGTGGTATAGCGGCGGCAGCTCCTCTAAGAGCAAGAGACCTACCCGGCAAGGCGCAGGGGCACCTAGCTCTTATCCCTCACCGGGCTGAGCCAGGCCGTTTCTTTGGTTACTTTCTTTGGGCCAGCAAAGAAAGTGACCCGAGCGCCGCAGGCGATCGGAAGCTCTTCGCAGTCCAGCCAAGCCGGGGAACGCCCCGCAAGAGCGACAAAGAAGACACCGCTCGCAGCGAGCTCCGCGAGCCCCGGCCCCTCACCCCAGCCCTCTCCCCGGAGGGCAGAGGGAGCCAAGCGAGGGAGCCACATCGCGCGGTCAGGCGACGAACTGCAACCTCGCCAGCTCGGCGTAGAGCCCACCCTCGGCCAGCAGGCTCTCGTGCGTACCCTGGGCGACGATACGGCCGCCGTCCATCACCACGATGCGATCGGCGCGCTGCACGGTGGCCAGGCGATGGGCGATGACCAGGGTCGTGCGGCCTTTCTCCAGGCGTTCGAGTGCCTGCTGGATGGCGGCTTCCGATTGCGCGTCGAGCGCGGAGGTCGCCTCGTCGAGCAGCAGCAGCGGGGCGTCGCGCAGGATGGCGCGGGCGATGGCGATGCGCTGGCGCTGGCCGCCGGAGAGGCGCACGCCGCGCTCGCCCAGTTCAGCGGCGTAGCCCTCGGTCAGAGCGCTGATGAACTCGTGCGCCTCGGCGGCGTGCGCGGCATCGCGCACCTCGTCGTCGCCCGCGTCCTGGCGGCCGAAGCGGATATTGTCGGCGGCGCTGCCGGCGAAGATCACCGTCTCCTGCGGCACCAATGCAATGGCGCCGCGCAGCTCGGGCAGCGCCAGCGCGCGCAGGTCCATGCCATCGAGTCGGATGGCGCCGGTCTGCGGATCGTAGAAGCGCAGCAGCAGCGCGAACACGGTGCTCTTGCCGGCGCCCGAGGGGCCGACCAGCGCGACCGTCTCGCCGGGCCGGATGTCGAGCGTGAAGTCGTGCAGCGCCGGGGCGTCCGGGCGCGAGGGATAGTGGAAGCCGACGTGGTCGAAGGCGAGCGCGCCGCGCACCGGCCGCGGCAGGGCGAGCGGCTGCAGCGGATCGGCGATTTGCGCGCGTTCCTCGAACAGTTCGCCGATGCGCTCCATCGCGCCGGCGGCGCGCAGCACGTCGCCCCAGACCTCGGACAGGCCGGCCACCGAACCGGCCGCGAAGACTGCGTACAGCACGAACTGGCCGAGGATCCCGGCGCCCAGGTCGCCCGCCATGACATCGCGCGCGCCGACCCACAGCACCAGCGTGATCGCGCCGAAGAACAGTACGATCACCGCCGCGGTGAGCAGCGCGCGCATGCCGATGCGCCGGCGCGCGCTGTCCAGCGCGCGGGCGATCGCCAGGCCGTAGCGCTGGCTTTCGATGCCTTCGCGCGCGTAGGCCTTCACCGCCGGGGCGGCGTTGAGCGTCTCGTTGGCGATCGCGGCGGCGTCGGCCAGGCGGTCCTGGCTGGCGCGCGAGAGCTTCTGCACGCGCCGGCCGAACACCAGGATCGGCAGCATCACCGCCGGGATCACCAGCGCGGTGAGGCCGGCCAGTCGCGGGCTGGTCCACACCATCATGGCGCTGGCGCCCAGCAGCATCACCGCGCTACGCAACGCCACCGAAATGCCCGAACCGATCAGCGCCTGCACCACTTCGGTGTCGGTACCCAGGCGCGAGGTCAGCTCGCCCACGCGCGAGCGCTCGAAGAAGCCCACGTCCAGCCGGATCACGTGCGCGTAGAGCTTGCTGCGCAGCGCCGCCAGCGAGCGTTCGCCCAGCAGCGTGATGCAGAAGTAGCGCCCCGCGGTGGCGAAGGCGAGCACCAGCGCGACGCCGAACAGCCCGAGGAAGGTGCGGTTGACCGCCTCGCCGCTGGCGTGGATGAAGCCGGCGTCGATCATGTGGCGCACGGCCATCGGCAGTACCAGCGTCGAGCCGGAGGACAGCGCCAGGAACACCAGCCAGCCGATCGCCAAGGCCTTGTGCGGCTTGAGGAAAGGCCAGAGCTGGCGCAGGGCGCCAATGCGCCGGGCAGGGCGCGCATCGGGTTCGCGGGGAGCGCTCATGAGGTTCGCCGTGGGAGGGACAGCAAAACAGTTGGGGCCGGTACGGACCGGTTCAATCGTTCGAGCGACCGGAAAGAAAACGGGGCGCCAGGCGCCCCGCTTTTCCACATGCCTGAGCGGCCTCAGGCTTCGCTGGTCTGCGCCATGCGCCACACCCAGCGATACATGCCGAACACCACGGCGGCGAAGGCCAGGCCTCCGATGACTATGGCCGCATCGGCGAAGCCCGGGCCTACCAGACCCAGGGGCGTCGGCTTGCCGGAGATGCCCACGATGAAGGCGATCGCCACACCGATCACGCTCTCGCCGACGATCAGTCCCGAAGCCAGCAGCACGCCTAGCTGGCGGGTGGTTTCCGGTTTGGCGGTGCGATCGGCGCGGCGATCGAAATACCAGCCGACCACCGAGCCGACCACCACCATCAGCGTGCTGGTGGTGGGCAGGTAGATGCCCAGGCCGACGGCCAGCGGCGGCAGGCGCATGTAACGCGTGGTGCGCGCCAGGATCTCGTCCAGCACGATGATCGCGATGCCGATCATGCCGCCCACGCGGATCAGGCTCCAATCGATGTTGCCGGTGATCACGCCCTGCGCGAGGGCGGAGATCAGGCCGGCCTGAGGTGCGGGCAACGCGTGTGGGCCGGCACCGGCCACGCCGACGAAACCGTAGGCGCCGTTGAGCAGATCCAGTACCGGCGGAATGACCGCCGCGCCGGCGATGACGCCGATGACCAGCGCGACCTGCTGCTTCCACGGCGTGGCGTCCACCAACTGGCCGGTTTTCAGATCCTGCAGGTTGTTGTTGGCAATCGCGGCTACGGTGAACACCACCGAGGTGATGAACAGCGCGAAGGCGACCAACGCCTTGCCCGCGTCCGGCGAGACGTGCGGCTTGATACCGGCCACCAACAGCAGAGCCGCGCCGATCACCACCAGGATGCCCACGCCCGACAGCGGGCTGTTGGACGAGCCGATCAGGCCGGCCATGTAGCCGCACACGGTCGACACGAAGAAGCCCATCAGCACCACGTACGCCACGCCACCGATGGCCAGCGCGGCCACGTGGTCGCCCAGGCCGCTGATCGAGCCGAAATAGCCGAGCAGCCAGGCGATCGGCACGAAGCAGGCCAGCGTCACTAGGCCGACTAGGCCGATCGGGATGTCCTGCTCCGTGCGCGGCAGCGTGTCGGCCTTGCCGGCCTTGCGCACGCGCGAGGCGGCCATCGCCGAGGTCAGACCGCTGATCACCGGCTTGACCAGCTTGGCCAGAGTCCAGATCGCCGATACGCCGATCGCGCCGGCGCCGACGAAGCGCACCTTGTGGCTCCACGTGGCCTGCGCCAGATCCGCCGCGGCGGTGGTCACGTCATGGGTAAGCAGCGAGTAGTAGGGAACGCCCCAGCCCCAGCCGATGATCGCGCCCACCAGCATCGCGATGCCCACCGACAGTCCGACCAGATGGCCGATCGCGAACAGCGCGAACGAAAGGTTGAAATCGAAGCCGCTGGTGGCGCCGCGGTTGCCGAGACGGAAATAGCTCGCCACATCAGCGGCGAAAATCTGGGTCGCAACCACGATGGCGAACACGGCCGAGACGATGGCACCCCAGATCACCGCCAACAGGCCGGCTCTGCCCTCGGCCGGATCCGAGCCGATCTCGCCGGCGCCGACCTTGAGCACCTCCGCGCAAGCCACGCCTTCCGGGTAAGGCAGGTCGGAGGTGGTGACCAGGGCGCGACGCAGGGGAATCGAATACATCACGCCGAGCACGCCGCCCAGCGCGCAAACGGCAAACGACAGCCAGAACGGGAAGCCGGTCCACCAGCCGATCATGATCATGCCCGGAAGCACGAAGATGATCGAAGACAGCGTGCCGGCCGCCGAGGCGATCGTCTGCACGACGTTGTTTTCCTGGATGGTGGAGTTCTTGAACCCGCGCAGCAGTGCCATCGAGATGACCGCCGCCGGGATCGAGGTGGCGAAGGTCAGCCCGGCCTTGAGGCCGAAGAACACGTTGGCCGCGGTGAACACGACGGTAATCACGACGCCGATGATGACGCCGCGCAAGGTCAGTTCGGTGCGCCGGTCGGCGCTGTTGGTCTGGACTGTCACGTGATGTGGATTCCGTTTTGTTGGACCCCTGCACGCCGGCCACCGGCGTGCCCCTCACGGCTGCTCCCCGCGGCCGCTGAGGGAGCATAGCGTGGATGGGCGCGGACGCCCCCACCGATCGCGTGCCCTTTCGTAGCAGACCACCGGTCGTTCCAGCGAGACGCACGGGGTTGAAGCCAACCCTGCGGGCACGTGAGGTCAGCGCCTGGGCAGGCGGGCGTGCAGGTCGTCGGGAAGCGACCAGCCCGGGTGCGCCTCATGGAAGCGGACCAGGCGCTCGCGTCCCTCCTTGTCGCGGCCCGCGGCGAACAGCTCGCGGATCGCCTGCAGCTCGGCCGCCGGGCCTGCGGGGACGAAGCTGGTGATCGTCGCCGGAGGGGCGGGCGGCGCAGCCGGTGCGGGCGGCGGCGCTGGCAGCGCCAAGGCAGGCGCCGGTGCCGGAGCCGGCTCGACCGTTTCCTCGACCGGTGGCGGCGCCGGACGCAGCGGCACCACCGCCTGCCGCATGACCTGCGGCTTGGCGGCAGGACGCACGACGGCCTTGCGCGCCTGTTCGTTCGGCTTCGCGGTTGCGGCGGCCTGCCTGGCCGGCGGAGGCGGCAGCGACGGGGACGGCAGCGGTTCGGTATCAGCCACGGGTGCCGGGGGAGGAGCCGTCTCCTTGCGGGTGGCGTCGGCGCTGGCGCCTGGTGTGGCAGGCGCGGCGGCCTCGGGCATCTCGCGCATGTGCCAGGCGAGGCCGGCGGCGAGTACGAGCGCCGCGGCGCTGCCCCAGGCGATCGGCCAGCGCGGACGGCGCCGCACGGTCGCCGCGGCCGGTGCGTGCCGGCCTTCGTCCGCCAGTGCCTGCGCCGCCGCGCGCAGCACCGCCTCGTCCAGCGCCGGGCCGGGTTCGGCCTGCGGCAGCTTGCGGTACAGCGCCGCCAGCTCGGCTTCGCCGGGCAGCTTTTCCGGTTCCTGCGGTGGCAGCGGGGTGGTCATTCAGCAAGCGTCTCGCGCAGTTTGTCCATGGCATAGCGCAGGCGGGATTTCACCGTCTCGCGCCCGGTGCCGGTGACTTCGGCAATTTCCTCCAGGCTCAGTTCGTGCTCCAGCCGCAGCAACACGGCGGTGCGCTGCTCGTCGGGCAAACTTTCGATCGCGCGTTGCAGGTGGCGGCGGCGTTCGAACTCGGACAGTGCATGCTCCGGCTGCTCGCCCTCGGGCGTGGCCAGGTGGGCGAACACCGCTTCGGTCTCCTCGTTGCCGGCCTGCGGCTTGCGCGCGCGGAACTGGTCGACGATGAGGTGATGCGCGATCTGCAGCAGCCAGGTGCGGAAGCGCGCCTGCGGCTGGTAGCGCGCGCGGGTGGCGATCACCCGGCTCCAGGTTTCCTGGAACACCTCCTCGGCCAGCGCCGGGTCGCGCAGGCTGCGCAGCACGAAGCGGTAGAGCGTGCCGCGGTGGCGTGCGTAAAGCGTCTCGAACGCGGCCAGGTCGCCGCGGGCGTAGGCCAGCATCAGCATCGCATCCGGGTCGACCGCGGCGTCCATGGCCGGCGAGGGTAAGCGATTTGTTCCAGGCGTTGCCATCGGGTCCGGCCCCGCCGCGCGCCTGCGGCCGGGGAGGGATGCGCGGGACGTGATGCGCATCCACTGCCGCCGTCGCGGCGACGGGGCCGGTGGCCCTCAGCGCGCCGCGGTGGGCGCGCCGCCGTCCGGCGCATGGGTGGCGAGGCCGTCGGCCAAGCCGACCAGTTGCACGAAGCCGGCGCGATAGCCCTGCGGATCGTTGCCGCGTGCCTGGCCGGCGAGCGCAGCGATGCGGCGATAGCCGAAATCGCCGGTGCCCTTGCCGCCGCGCAACTGGTCGGCGAAGGCCGCGACGGCGGCGGCGAAGCGCAGGCGCTCGCTGGCCCGGGCCGAGGCCTGCGCGGCGATCGGCCGTTCGATCAATCGGCTGTGCGACTGCCCCGGCAGCTTGTAGCGCAGGCGCAGGAAGGCCAGTTCATCGCCGTGCTTCGCGGCGACCTTCGCCGCGCCGTAGCGCAGCGGATCGATGCGTCCGCCGTCCGAACCCTGCGGCACGATCTCGTACAGCGCGGTGACGTTGGCGCCCGCGCCGATCTCGCCGGCGTCGACCTTGTCGTTGTTGAAGTCCTCGCGGCGCAGCACGCGCTTCTCGTAGCCGATCAGCCGGTATTCCTTCACCTGCGCGGGGTTGAACTCGACCTGGATCTTCACGTCCTTCGCGATCGTCAGCAGCGTGGCGGACATCTCCTGCACCAGCACGCGGCGGCCTTCCTGCAGGCTGTCGATGTAATGGTGACTGCCGTTGCCCACGTCGGCGAGCATCACCGCCATGGCGTCGTTGTAGTTGCCTTCGCCGAAGCCCAGCGTGGTCAGCGCGATGCCGCTCTTGCGGTGGTCCTCGATGCGCGTCTTCAGCGCCTGCTGGTCCACCATGCCGACGTTGAAGTCCCCGTCGGTGGCCAGGATCACGCGGTTGACGCCGCCCTTGATGAAACCCTGCTCGGCCTGCGCGTAGGCCAGGTCGATGCCGGCGCCGCCGTTGGTCGAACCATAGGCGCCGAGTGCGTCGATGGCCGCCTCGATGGTGGCGTGCCGGTCGCCCGGCGTGGACGGCAGCGCCACGCCGGCGCTGCCCGCATAGGTGACGATCGCCACGCGGTCCTGCCTGCGCAACTGGCGCACCAGTTGCCGCAGCGAAGCCTTGAGCAGCGGCAGCTTGTCCGGCTCGTTCATCGAGCCGGAGGTGTCGATCAGGAACACCAGGTTGGCCGCGGGGATCTGCGACGCCGGCACGCGGTAGCCCTGGATGCCGATCAGCAGCAGTTGGCGCTGGGCGTTCCACGGCGCCGGGGCGAGCTCGGTGGTCACGCTGAAGGGCTGGGTGCGATCGGTCGGCGGCGTGTAGCCGTAGTCGAAATAGTTGACGAATTCCTCGGCACGCACTGCGTCGGCCGGCGGCAGCGCGCCCTCGTTCAACATGCGTCGCACGTTGGTGTAGGACCCGGTATCCACGTCGATGCCGAAGGTCGACACCGGCTGCTCGGCGGCGAGCTGCACCGGGTTGTCCTCGCGATGCGTGTAGTGCTCGGTGTTGGTCGGCGGGGCCATCCAGGATGGCATCGGATAAATGCCGGGCGCGGCGGCGACCTGCGCCATCAGGCGCATGCCCTGCGCCGGCGGGGCGGGCAGCGGCGCGACCTTGCGCATGGCCGTGTCGGCCGGCGCCGCAGCTTCGGCCAGCGGCGGCGGGGCTGGCGGCACGGGCACGGCAGAGCGGGTCTTGGCGGGCGCTTCGGGCGTGGATGGCCTGGGCGCGGTGCAGCCGACCAGGAGCACGAACAGCGCCAGCAGCAGGCTACGCAGGACGTTCATCGGCGGATCTCCCTCGGGGGTGTGGGAGATGAAACGGAGCCGGCGGCAAAAAGGGGTTAGGCCCGTGCTTCGTCGTCCAGCGACCATACACGGGCCTGGCCGCGGGTCAGGTCGACGATGCGCGCGCGGGCTTCGTCCAGCCGCCCGGCCGGGAGTTCCAGCTCCAGCGTGGCGCCCCCGGCGTCGAAGGACTCGCGTTCGATGTGCGCATCCCAGGCGGGGCAACGTGCCTTGAGCAGGGGCAGGTCGGCGAAGTTGCATCGCACGCCCAGCCGCGCCATCGCCACCAGCGGCGCGCGCTCGGCCAGGCGCAGGCATTCGGCCGCGGTGCCGCCATAGGCGCGCACCAGGCCGCCCGCGCCGAGCTTGATGCCACCGTACCAACGCGTCACCACCACCATCACGCGGTCGACGCCGGCCCCCTCGATCGCCTGCAGGATCGGCCGCCCCGCCGTGCCGCCGGGCTCGCCGTCGTCGTTGAAGCGGTAGTCCTGGCCGATGCGGTAGGCCCAGCAGTTGTGCGTGGCCGCGGGATCGGCCACCTCGTGCAGGAAGGCCATCGCCTGCGCGGCCGCCTGCACCGGCGCGGCCTGTGCGAGAAAGCGGCTCTTGCGGATGTCCTGCGCATGCCGGCAGGCGGCGACGAGGACGTGCAGGGATTCGGACATGCGCGGAGGGGACCGGAAAACGCCGGCACGGTACCACGCCATGGCCTGCCGCCGTGGTCGTGCGTCGGGCCGGGCGCATGCCATGCAGCGCGACGCCCTAGTGCGCCGCCGCTGCCTGGGCGGGCCGTGTGCACGGCGCTCAGCATGGGCTCTGCATAATGCCGAGCTCGACCGTCTGAAGAGGAAGGGCCGATGGCCATGCAATTGTTGATCGTGCTGCTCGCCGCCGCCTGGTTGGCCGGCCTGCTGGGTTGGCCGCGGCTGCGCCAGGCGGGCCTGCTGCTGGCGCTGGGTTTCGCGCTGGCGGTCGGCTGCGGACCGTTGCCCAAGATCCTGCTGCGCTACTGGCAGGCCCCCTACGTGCAGCGGCCGGCACTGGACTGGGCGCCTTCCAACGCCATCGTGCTGCTGACCGCGGGGTCGACCTATCCGCCGGGCGGACCGCTGGAGCCGGGGGAGACAGCCTATTCGCGCATTTCCGAGGCGGTGGTGCTCTACCGCGATTGCCACGCGGCCGGCGCGCGTTGCACGGTGCTGGTCAGCGGCGGCGATGCCGACCGCACCGGCGAGCCGCTGGCGCGCACCTACAGTCGCACGCTGCTGAACCTGGGCGTGCCGGCCGGGGACCTCGTGCTCGAACCGCGCAGCCTCAATACCTGGGCAAACGCGCGGCTTGCGCGCGCCAGGCTGCAGCAGATCGGCGCCGAGCGGATCTGGCTGGTGAGTTCGGCGCGCCACCTGCGACGCGCGGTATTCGCGTTCCGGCATTTCGGGATGGAGGTGATCCCGGTGCGCTCGGACTACCTGCGCGGGCTGTGGTCGTGGGTGCCCAGCGCGTACAACCTCTATGCCACCAACTCGGTATTGCACGAGTACGTAGGGATGGCGCTGTACCACTGGTACGCGTGGCGCGGGCGCACGGACGTGCCGCCGGAACGCGAGGAGCCGGTGGGGGATTGAGCGGCCGCCGTCACCCGGGCCGCCGCATCACCATCAATCGCAGCTCGCTCATGTCCTCGATCGCGTAGCGCACGCCCTCGCGGCCGAAGCCCGACAGCTTGATGCCCCCGTAGGGCATGTTGTCGACGCGGAAGCTGGGGATGTCGTTGACGATCACGCCGCCCTGTTCCAGTTCGTCCCAGGCGCGCATGGCGTGCTCCAGCGAGTCGGTGAAGATGCCCGCCTGCAGGCCGTAGTCGGCGTCGTTGGCCTGCGCGATGGCCTCGTCCAGCGTGTCGAACGGCGCCAGCAGCGCGAACGGGCCGAACGCTTCCAGCCGGTTGGCCTTGGCCTCGCTCGGCACGTCCTCCATCAGCGTCGCCTCCAGCATGTTGCCCTGCCGCTTGCCGCCGCACAGCAGCTTCGCGCCGGCGCGGCGGGCTTCCTCGATCCAGCCCTGCAGGCGCTCGGCGGCGGCCTCGTCGATCATCGGGCCGATGAACACGTCCTTCTTTTTCGGATCGCCCGACTTGAGTTTCTTTGTGGCAGCGACGAGCTTCTTCTTCAGCGGCTCGTAGAGCGAGGCGTGCGCGTAGATGCGCTGCACGCCGATGCAGCTCTGGCCGGACTGGTAGAAGGCGCCGAACACCAGCCGCTGGACGATCGCGTCGAGCTTGTCCGCCTGGTCGCCATCGATGATGCACGCGGCGTTGCCGCCCAGTTCCAGCACCACCTTCTTGCGTCCGGCGCGGGCCTTGAGATCCCAGCCGATCTGCCCGCCGGTGAAGGAGAGCAGCTTGAAGCGTTCGTCCTCGACCAGCGGTGCGGCGTGCTGGCCGTCTACCGGCAGGATCGAGAAGGCGCCGCGGGGCAGGTCGGTCTCGGCCAGCACCTGGCCGATGATCAGCGCGCCGATCGGCGTCTTTTCGGACGGCTTGAGCACGAACGGGCAGCCGGCGGCGATCGCCGGCGCCACCTTGTGCGCGACCAGGTTGAGCGGGAAGTTGAAGGGCGTGATGAAGGACACCGGCCCGATCGGCACCCGCTTCGTGTAGCCGTGGTAGCCATCCAGGCGCGGGGCGAGTTCCAGGTTGAGTGTTTCGCCATCGATGCGCACGGCCTCGGCGGCGGCGATGCGGAAGGTCTCGATCAGCCGGGTCACCTCGCCGGCGGCGTCCTTGATCGGCTTGCCCGCCTCCACGCACAGCGCCATCGCCAGCTCGTCGCGGCGCTCCTCGAAGCGCGCCACGCAGTGTTCCAGCACCGCCTGCCGTGCCCACGGCTTGAACGCACGCATCGGAGCGGCGGCCTTTACCGCGGCGGCGATCGCCTTCTCGATCGCGCGGGCATCGGGCACGGCCACGCGGGTTGCCACCTTGCCGCTGTACTTGTCGCGCACCTCGAGGTCGGCGTTGGGTTGTTGCGGGCGGTTGGCGAGGTAGTAGGGGTAGGTCTTGTCGAGCATGGACGTCTCCCGGAGGGCGCATGAAAGGTTGCCGCCGCCTGCGTTGCCGACGCGTGAGCCGCAAGGCGCAGGGTGGGCTTCAGCTCATCATCCCGGTGCGACGGTGGTGGGCTTAAGCCCACCCTACGGGTCCTCGGTGACCTTGAGCGAAAGCTCGCCTTCGGCCAGCCGCGCGCGCAAGGGCGTGCCGGGCGGCGCATTTTTTGCCGCCCGCAGCACGCGGCCCTCGCTGTCGAACACGATGGCGTAACCGCGCTCCAGCGTGGCCAATGGGCTGACCGCCTGCAGTGCACGAGCGGACTGGCGCAAGGTCAGCCGGGCGCGCTCGAGGCGGTGGTTCATGCATTGCAGCAGCGAGCGCTCGCGCTCGGCCAGGCGCCGCTGCAGCAGTTGCAGGCGCTGGCGCGGATGCTGCGCCAGCAGCCGAGCATGCAGGCGGTCGAGGCGTATGGCGCGGTCGCGCGTCTGCTCGCGCAGTGCGGCGTGCAGGCGTCGGTGCAACTGGTCGAGCCGCTGGCGGTCACGCGCCAGCCGCGCCTGCGGCCGTTGCGCCTGCAGGCGGGCCAGCAGGTGGTCGACCCGCTGGGTCTGTGCCTGCAGGCGCCGGCGCTGCAGCCGTTGCAGTCGTTGCGCCAACTGGCCGAGGTGGCGGCGCAGCGCCACGGCGTCGGGTACCAGCAATTCGGCCGCCGCTGACGGCGTGGCCGCGCGCAGGTCGGCGACGAAGTCGGCGATGGAGAAATCGATCTCGTGGCCGACCGCACTCACCACCGGCACCGCGCTGGCGTGCACGGCGCGGGCGACGCCCTCGTCGTTGAAAGCCATCAGGTCTTCCAGCGAGCCGCCGCCCCGGGTCAGCAGCAGCACGTCGTGGCGGTGGCTGGCCGAGGCCTTGCGCAGCATCGCCGCGATCGCCGGCGGCGCCTCGCGGCCCTGCACCGGCACCGGCAGCACCTCGACCTCGACCAGCGGCCAGCGCCGGCGCAGCACGCTCAGCACGTCGCGGATCGCCGCGCCGGTGGCCGAGGTGATCACGCCGAGGCGGCGGACGTAGCGGGGCAGGGGACGCTTGCGCGAAGGCTCGAACAGGCCTTCGGCATCGAGCCGCGCCTTGAGCAGTTCGAACTCGCGCCGCAGCGCGCCCTCGCCGGCCAGTTCCATGTGTTCGGCGACCAGCTGGAACTCGCCGCGTGGCTCGTACAGGCCCACCCGCGCGCGCACCAGCACGTGCATGCCGTCGGCGGGCTTGAAGCGCAGCCAGCCGCTCTTGGGCTTGAACATCGCCGCGCGCACCTGGGCGCCGGCGTCCTTCAGGGTGAAGTAGAGGTGCCCGGAGGCCGGCCGCGACACGTTGCACAGCTCGCCCTCGATCCACACCAGCGGCAGCGCATCCTCCAGCAGCCCGCGCACCAGCCGGTTGAGCGTGCTCGGTGTGAGGATGTTGCGCGGCGGGGTGGTGGCTTGATCAGGGGAGCGCATGGACCGTCGAGCCTAGCATGAAGCGCTTGCCGAACATGCGCT
The DNA here is from genome assembly GCF_049727805.1 of Frateuria sp. YIM B11624. Taxonomy (NCBI): domain Bacteria; kingdom Pseudomonadati; phylum Pseudomonadota; class Gammaproteobacteria; order Lysobacterales; family Rhodanobacteraceae; genus Frateuria; species Frateuria sp. YIM B11624. Next base: position 6,562 of record NZ_JBCNYA010000027.1, on the reverse strand, counting down.
TGGACGGACAAGTGCAGGCAATGCCTCATGTGGAGATCGGTGTAGGGTGGGCTTTAGCCCACCAGCTTTTCCGCGGACGCCCGGTGGGCTGAAGCCCACCCTACGAAGCTACACAAAGCGGCTACTCGCTGCGCTTGCGCAACCGCCACAGGCGGATCGCCAGGTTCAGCGCGAACCACGCCGCCAGCACCGCGATCGGCCAGCTCACCACCTTCGGCCACGCCAGCGCCACCACCGCCAGCACAGCCAGCACGGCGATGCCGGCCAGCAGCGGGCCGCGCGCGGTGTCGCCGAGCACGCGGCGGTCGGTCAGCGCGGCGCCGACGGTATTGGCGATGCGCAGGGCGCCGGCCGCGGCCCGGCTGGTGCTGCCACCCGGGCGTTTGGGCCGCGGCGGACGCTCGGTGCTGCTCCTGACGCGCGAGATGTGCGGTCGGCGCCGGCGCGGCGCGAGCACGATCTCGGTCGCGTTGGTGAGGTCCTGTTCGTACTGCTCGGCCAGTTGCCCGGCGAAGCCGGTGTCCTCCACCGCCACGTCGATCTCGCGGTTGCCCAACCAGCTGGCGATGTTGAGGTTGGACGAGCCCACCCGCGCCCACTGGCCATCGGCCACCGCGGTCTTGGCGTGCAGCATCGAGCCGTTCCACTCGAACACGCGGATGCCCGCCTTGAGCAGCGGCCGGTAGCCCGAGCGCGACATCCCGGCGACCAGCGGGATGTCGCTGGTGCCGGGCACCAGCAGACGCACGTCCACGCCGTCGCGCGCGGCCGAGGCCAGCGCCTGCACGTAGGGCGCCATGCCGACGAAATAGGCGTCGGTGATCCACAGGGTGCGGCGCGCCATCGCGGCCACCTGCTGGTCCAGGCGGTACATGCCGGCGGTGGCAGGCTGGGTGGCGATCACGCGCAGCGCGATCTCGCCGGCGGTCCTGTCCTCCGGCGGCGGCAGCGCCAGCGGCTTGCCCAGGCTCGCCCAGCTCTGCGCGAAGGCCTGTTCCAGCTCGCCCACCGACGGACCGCGCAGCACCACGCCGGTGTCGCGCCAGGGCGGCACGCCGCGCGCCGCGTTGCCCAGCCAGCGCGCGCTGATGCACACGCCGGAAAGGAACCCCAACTGGCCGTCGACCACCAGCAGCTTGCGGTGGTCGCGGGTGATCCAGCCGAACGGCTTGCCCAGTTGCGGCGGGTTGAACACGCGCACCTCGCCGCCGGCGCGGCGCAGCGGTTGCCAGAACGCATGGCCGGACTGGCCCAGGCAACCGAGCCAGTCGCACACCACCGCCACGGTGACGCCGGCGCGCGCGCGCTCGACCAGGGCGTCGCGGAAGGCGCGGCCGACCACGTCGTCGCTGATCAGGTAGTTCTCCAGCAGCACCCGCTCGCGGGCGCCGCGGATGGCCGCCAGCCAGGCATCGAAATGCGCCTGCGCATCGATCAGCAGCTCGACCGCGTTGCCGCCGATCAGCGGAGCGCCGGCGGCGCGGCTCAACGCCTGTTCGGCCAGGAAGCGGCTGGGCGCGGATGGAATCAGCGGAGTCGTCGCCATGGCGCGAGTGTAGGGCATGGTCCGGCGCGCCGACGTCGCGGCCCTGATGCGCGGCGCGCCCCGCTTCTGCCATCATCCGCGCATGCCGCCCGCGCGCCTTACGGACACCGCCGCCTGCGCACAGCTCATCGCCGATCGGCTGGGGCCGCACCTGTGCGTCGCCGCGCCGCTGGGCCTGGGCAAGCCGCACGGCCTGCTCAACGCGCTCTACCGGTTGACGGTGGCCGATCCGGCCCGTGCGCTCAGCCTCTACACCGCGCTTTCGTTGACCCGGCCGCGACCTAAGCCCGGGCTGGAACAACGCTTTCTCCAACCGTTCCTCGACCGGCATTTCGGCGCCGACTTCGACGATCCGGAGTACACCCTGGCGGAACAGCGCCACGCCCTCCCCACCAACGTGGCGGTGCACGAGTTCTACCTGCAGTCCGGTGCGCTGCTGCACGCACCGCGGGCACAATGCGACTACATCAGCCAGAACTACACGCACGTGGCGCGCGACCTGGTGGCGCAGGACGTCAACCTGCTGGTGCAACTGGTGGCCCGGCGCGAGACGCCCGCGGGCGTGCGTTACAGCCTCTCCAGCAACCCGGACCTGACGCTCGACTTCCTGGCGCAATGCGAGCGCGCCGGCAAGCCGCGGCCGATGTGCGTGGCGGTGGTGCATCCGGACCTGCCGTACCTGAGCGGGCACGCGGAGGTGCCGGCCGATTTCTTCGACCTGGAACTGGCGCCGCCGCAATCACCGCGCCTGTTCGCCCTGCCGCGCACGCCGGTGGGCGTGGCCGAGTACGCCATCGGTCTCAACGCCAGCGCGCTGGTGAAGGACGGCGGCTGCCTGCAGATCGGCATCGGCGCGTTGTCCGATGCGCTGGTGCACAGCTTGCTGCTGCGCCAGCGGGACAACACCGCCTGGCGCGACGGCCTGCGCGCGCTCGACGGCGAAAGCCCGACCCTGTCGCTGGCCCGGCGCATCGGTGGCCTGGAGCCATTCGAGGCGGGCCTGTACGGCGCCAGCGAAATGGTGATGGACGGCTTCATGCACCTGGCCCGCGCCGGCATCCTCAAGCGCCGGAGCTGGGACAACCTCGCGCTCGAGAAGGCCGCGGCGGCCGGGCGCCTGAACCCGGCCACGCCCGGCGGGCACTACCTGCGCGGCGCGTTCTTCCTCGGCAGCCGTGAACTGTACAAGTGGCTGGATGCCACCGAGGCCGCTGATCCCGACGCGATCGACATGTGCCCGGTCTCCAACGTCAACCAGCTCTACGGTGACCATCAGAGCCTGGCCGCGCTGCAGCGCCGCGGCGCGCGCTTCTTCAACACCTGCATGATGGCCACGCTGCTCGGCGCCGCCGTGTCGGACGCGCTGGAGGACGGCCAGGTGGTCAGCGGCGTGGGCGGCCAGTACAACTTCGTGGCGATGGCGCACGAGCTGGACGACGGCCGCTCGATCCTGCTGCTGCGCGCGACCCGCCGCGAAGGCGGCGAGGTGCGCACCAACATCCGCTGGGACTACGGCCACACCACCATCCCGCGCCACCTGCGCGACATCGTGGTGACCGAGTACGGCGCCGCCGACCTGCGCGGCAAGAGCGACAGCGAGTGCATCGAGGCGATGCTGTCGATCTGCGACGCACGCTTCCTCGACGCGCTGGCGGCCGAGGCCAAGGCGAACGGCAAGCTCGCACCCGGCTTCCGCATCCCCGAGGCGTGGCGCCGGCATCGACCCGACTGCCTGGCCGAGGCGCTGGCGCCGCTGCGGCGCGGCGGGATGCTGCCGACGTTCCCGTTCGGCAGCGATTTCGACGAAGTGGAGCAACAGTTGCTGCCCGCGCTGGGCTGGTTGAAGGAGCAGGGCGCGACCTGGCGCGGGCGCCTCGCGCTGGCCAGGGCCTTCATGCGGCCCGGCGAGCCGGTGGCGGGCGAGGCAGCGGCGCTCGATCGCATGCAACTGGCCCATCCCAAGGGCGTCGCCGATCGCCTGCAGCGCCGCCTCGTCCTCGCCGCCCTGCGACACGCACATTCCGCGTAGGGTGGCTTCAGCCCACCATCCCGGTACGGCGAGGTGGGCCGAAGCCCACCTACCCTACAAGGGCGGCTTGACCACCATCAGGTAGAACACCGCCACGAAGGCGAAGAAAGCCGGTACACCCAGCGCGATCCACAAGCGGAACGCGCGCCAGTACGCTGGTGGCAACGGCTGCCCCGCTGCATCGGCCTCGACGGCGAGGTCGCGCATGCGCATCTGCAGCACCACCACCGGCAGCCAGCACGCCACCGCCAGCGCATACAGCAGCACCGACCCGCCGACCCAGCCGCTGCGCCAGGAAATTCTTGCCCAGTGCGTCATCCAGAAGCCGCTCACCGGCTGGAACACCACCGTGGTCGCGGTGAACAGCCAGTCGGCGATCACCACGTAGCGCGCCACCACTGCCACGACGCGCACGTCGCGGTGCAGGCTCACCACCAGCAGATAGAACGCCGTACCGATGCCGGTACCGAACAGCAGCGTGGACGAGAGCACGTGCAACCACTTGACGACGAGATAGTCCATCAGCGCCGTTCCGTGGCGTACAGCGCGCCGATCAGCGCCAGCATCGGCAGGTTCTTCAGGATCGGCCCGAACGGATGCAGCCAGAACGCGGGCAGGGCGACCGTGATGATGGCCGTGTAGGAAAGGATCAGCGCAACCTGCGCGAGGTAGGCCAGCCGCAGCGCTCGGCCGTGCAAGGCAAGCGTGGCGATGCCCAGCGCAAGATCGAGCAGGGCGCCGCCATACAGCGCCACGTACGCGATCGCACCGTGCAGCCCGACACCGGCGAGCAGGGCGAGGCTGCCGGCCACCGGGTACACGCCCAGCGAAAGCACGGCGGTCGCCAGCCACACCAGCGCCACGGCGATGCGTCCCACCAGCGACCACACGTGCCAGGCGAGCAGCGCGCGCATGTCCGCCGCCTCGGCGCGCGACAGGAACAGCCGCGGTGGCCGCGGTGAATGGCCCAGCCAGCGCGTGGCGGGTGCGGCATCGGCGGTGTTGCCCCGATCGAGCATCGCGAGCGCCTCGCGGTCGACCCAGTGCCCGCCGAGCCGGCCGAAACGCGCCAGCCAGGCCGTGGGAATGCCGAGCACGCGCAGCCGGTTTCCGCCCAGCGCATGGCGCAACACGCCGAGATAGCGCGCCAGCGACAGCGGCTGCGGTCCCACCGCCGGCACGCAAGCGGGACGGCGGTCGTCCTCCAGCAGGCGCACCACCAGCGCAGCCACGTCGTCCACGTGGATCGGCTGGATGCGCTGGTGCCCGCTGCCGGGCAGCACCGCCAGCGGTAGCCACGCAAGCAGCATCAGCATGCGGCTGCTCGCGCCGGCCGGGCCGAACACCAGCGACGGCTGCAGCACCGTGCCGGTCGGCACCATCGCGCGCAGCGCCGCGTCGCCGGCGCGCTTGCTGCGATGGAAGCGGCTGCCCGCGTGCTCGTCGGCGCCGAGCGCGGAAATCTGCACCACGCGCGTGATGCCGGCCTCGCGGCACGCCGCGAACAGCGCGCGGGGCGTCTGCGTGTGGATGCGCCGGAAGGTCTGCGCGCCGTGCTCGGCAAAGATCCCGACCGCATTGACCACCGCATCGATGCCTTGCAGCCGTGGCAGCCAGTCGGCTGCTTGCGTGTCCTGCGCGAAGTCCACCTCGACGTGGTCTACACCCGCGCCGCCGCTACCCTGCCTGTGCCGGATGCCGCGCACGGGGCGATGGCCGGCCGCCTGCAGCGCAGCGCACACGGCGCGGCCGATCAACCCGTCGGCGCCCAGCACCAGCACGCGCAGGCGCGTCCCGTTCCCTCCGGAGCCATCCGTCATGCCCACGCCGCTCGCGCGCCTGAAACCCTCATGGATCGCCCGCACCAACCTCAGCGGCGCCATCGCCGCGGTGCTGTCGAGCGTGGTGGTGGCGGCGTGTAGTGCGTGCGAAGCGCGCGCGCCGTTTGCCGGGGTCAACGCGGCCAGCCAGTGGTTCTGGGGGCGGCGCGCCAAGAGGCACGTGCGGCCGAGCTGGCGCTACACGGCTGTCGGGTATCTCGTGCACCACTTCAGTTCGCTGCTCTGGGCAGGGATCTACGAAGCGTGGTGCCTGCGCCGTCCCGCGACGCCGGGGGTGTCGGCAGCTCGCGCCGCGGTGGTGGCGACGGCGGCCTGCGTGGTCGATTACACGGTCACGCCGCCCAGGTTCCGGCCGGGGTTCGAGCGGCATATCAGCCGCACTTCGATCGCGGTGGTCTATGTCGCCTTCGGCATGGGCCTGTTCGCCGGCGCCTGGGCTCGGCGTCGCTACATCCGTTGAATCTCTCATTTGCGCGGCTGGCGCGCGCCTTTTGCTCCCTCTCCCCTCCGGGGAGAGGGCTGGGGTGAGGGGCCGGGGCTCGCGGGAATGTCCGCGGGGGCGTGTTGCTTGTGTGTCGCTCTTGCGTGGCGCCTCCGCGACTGGGCTCGCCTGCGGCGGGCTTCCGATCGCCTGACGGCGCTCGGGTCACTTTTCTTTGCTGACCCAAAGAAAAGTAACCAAAAGAAACGGCCTGCTCAGCCCGGGGTGAGATAAGAGCTAGGTACCACTGCGCTTTGCCGAATACCTCTCTTGCTCTTAGAGGAGCTGCCGCCGCTATACCGCGGGCGCTCGGGAGCTGAGGCAAGGGAGGGGTACTCGCCGTGTGGAGTTCACCGGGTGTTGCAGAGCGGGCACGGCAATCGGTGTGTGCGTGATGTGTGTGGTGCTTGCTGGATGGGCTGAAGCTCACCCTGCGGTGCGCTGAGTAGGGTGGGCTTCAGCCCACCAGCTCCTCAACCGCAGCCATCACCGTCGCGGAGACGACGCCCGCGCAACGAAAACAGTGGCCGACGCCGACACCGTCAAACACACGGCATGCCTCCCTCGCCTCAACTCCCGAGCGCCCGAAGGTAAAGCGGCGGCAGCTCCTCTATGAGCAGGCGCGTACCCATCAAGGCGAGGCGGCACCTAGCTCTTATCTCACC
>NZ_JBCNYA010000026.1:0-64030 GCF_049727805.1 Frateuria sp. YIM B11624 | reverse complement strand
CTCGCCAGCCGCCACCGCGCCTGGTTCGAGGCCTTCGCGCCGGCGGACGATCCGAAGATCTCGGTGGTCGCCATGCTCGCGGCCGGCGCCTGGGGCGCCGAGGCCTCCGGTCCGATCGTGCGCACGATCATGGAAGCCTGGCTGGCCACCCAGGGCGGCGCGCCGGCCAGGCCGCTGCCGCCGGCCGCCAGCTCGGCGCCCACCCAGCCGGAGGTGCCCGAGGACGTGCCGGTCCCGGCCGACGGCGGAGCCACGCCATGATCCATGCCCTGCACATGCGCATGCGCCGCTTCCTGCGCCGCATCCTGACCCGCCCGCGGATCGACCTGCCGCTGGCGATGGGCCTGTTCGCGCTGGCGATGGTCGGCCTGGTCACGCTCTACAGTGCCGGCGGCGGCGATCTCGGCCTGGTCGGCGGCCAGGCTGCACGCTTCGTGCTGGGCGGTGCGCTGCTGCTGCTGATCTCGCGCATCCCGCCGACCGTGCTGCGCAGCTGGACGCCGTGGCTCTACGCAGGCAGCACCACGCTGCTGGTGCTGGTGGCGATCCTGGGCGAAGGCCGCGGCGCGTACCGCTGGCTGGACCTGGGCTTCATGCGCTTCCAGCCTTCCGAGTTGCTCAAGCTGACCATGCCGATGATGGTGGCCTGGTACCTGCACCCGCGGCAGCTGCCGCCGAGCTGGAAGGACATGGCGGTGGTGGGCGTGCTGATCGCCATTCCCGCCGGATTGATCGCCGAGCAGCCGGACCTGGGCACGGCTCTGCTGGTGACCGGCGCGGGCGCGTTCGCCCTGTTCCTCGCCGGCGTGGCGTGGTGGCGCATCGGCCTGCTGGGCGCGCTGGCGGCCGGGATGGTGCCGATCGGCTGGCACTTCATGCACCAGTACCAGCGCGACCGCGTGCTGACCCTGCTCAACCCGGAGGCCGACCCGCTGGGCAACGGCTGGCACATCATCCAGTCGCAGATCGCGGTGGGGTCGGGCGGCATCTTCGGCAAGGGCTGGATGCACGGCACGCAGTCGCGGCTGGAGTTCCTGCCCGAGCACACCACCGACTTCATCTTCGCGGTGTTCTCCGAGGAGTTCGGCCTGGTCGGCGTGTGCCTGCTGCTGGCGCTGTACGCCTTCATCATCGGCCGCTGCCTGTGGATCGCGATGGAGGCGCGCGACACTTATTCGCGCCTGCTCGCCGGTGCGATCGGCATGAGCTTCTTCGTTTACGTCTTCGTCAACGGCGGCATGATCGCCGGCATGCTGCCGGTGGTCGGCGTGCCGCTGCCGTTCGTCAGCTACGGCGGCACTTCGGCGGTGAGCCTGCTGAGCGGCTTCGGCGTGCTGATGTCGATCCACGCCAACCGCAAGATGCATGACTGAGCGGCGCCCCGCCGCCGCCTCGATGTGGCCACGGATCGCACGCGTGCGCATGCTAGGCTTCGGTGCGATGTCGATTCGCGCGGTGTTCCCCATGTCCCTTGTCCGATCGTGCCGCCTGCCTGGCGTGCTCGCCGCCCTGCTGCTGGCCGTCGCGCCGGCGTATGCCCAGAAGACGGTCCATCCCGGCCAGGCCGAGCTGGTCCGCGAGGTCGCCCGCGATACCGGCAAGTCCGCCGCCCGGTTGAACGCGCTGCTCAGTGGCGCGCAGCGGCAGCAGTCGATCATCGACGCGATGAACCGTCCCGCCGAGGCCAAGCCCTGGAAAGCCTACCGGCCGATCTTCATCACGCCCAAGCGGATCGATGAAGGCGTCGCGTTCTACCGCGCGCATCGCCAGTTGATCGAGCGCATCGCCGACCAGTACGGCGTGGCGCCGGAATACCTGGTCGCCATTCTCGGCGTCGAGACCTTCTACGGCCGCAACACCGGCAAGTACAAGGTGCTCGACGCGCTGGTGACGCTGGGTCTGTACTACCCGCCGCGCGCGAAGTTCTTCCGCGAGCAGCTGAAGGTGCTGCTGGAGCTGCCGGCCGACCACCTGGCCGGTCCGCTGGACACGCTCACCGGCTCCTACGCCGGCGCGCAGGGCTGGGGCCAGTTCATGCCCTCGAGCATCCGCGACTTCGGCGTCGATGCCGACCACGACGGCCACATCGACATGCAGGGTTCGCTGCCGGACATCCTGGCCAGCGTCGCCAACTATTTCGTCGGCAACGGTTGGGAACGCGGCGGCCCGGTCGCCGCGCGGGCGCAGCCGGATACCGCCCCGCGGCCGCTGGACGTGCCCGACACGCAGCCGCGCTGGCCGCTGGAACAACTGGAAGCCTGGGGCTATGCGCCGCTGCAGCCGTTCGATCCGGGCCGGATGACCAGCCTGCAGGCGCTCGAGGGCGGCAACGGCCTGGAATACTGGTTCACTTTCCAGAACTTCTACGTGATCACCCGCTACAACCGGAGCCCGCTGTACGCGCTGGCGGTGCACCAGCTGGCCGAGGGCATCGCCGCCGGCGTGCGTTCGGCGGACGCGGTGCCTTGAACGGGCGCGCCGCGGCCGTGGCGGTGCTCGCGCTGGTGCTGGCCGGCTGCAGCGGTTCGCGCCCGCGGCCCTCGCACGGCGGCAGCGGCGTGGGGCCGCGTGCGACAGGGAATTCCGGCGGCTTCCGCGACGACCTGAGCCGCCCGCAGTCCAGCCGCTACCGCGACAACAGCGACAGCGTGCCGCCGCCGATCGACGTCAGCAGGATTCCGGAGCCGATCCCGAAGATCGAGCCGCGCTCGCTGTACGGCAACAAGTCGCCCTACACCGTGCTCGGCCAGACCTACCGGGTGTTGCCCAGCGCGCGCGGCTACGACGAGCGCGGCATCGCTTCCTACTACGGCGCCAAGTTCCACGGCTACAAGACCTCGAGCCTGGAGAACTACGACATGTACGCGTTCAGCGCGGCACACAAGACGCTGCCGCTGCCGAGCTACGCGCGCGTGACCAATCTGGAGAACGGCAAGAGCGTGATCGTGCGCATCAACGACCGCGGGCCCTTCCACGAGAACCGGCTGATCGACCTGTCCTACGCGGCCGCCGTGAAGATCGGCATCTGGCCCAAGGGCACCGGCCTGGTCGAGGTGCGCGCGATCGATCCGGCGCATCCTGACGAAGACGCCGCGCCCGCGGAACTGGCCGCGCAGGCGGCGGTCCCATCCGGAGGCGCCCACCCGGCGATCTGGCTGCAGGTGGGCGCGTTCGCCGACCTGGCCAACGCCGACCGTGTGGCTGGCCGGCTGCGATCGGCACGGCTGGCGCCGGTGCAGGTGAGCGACGTGCAGGTCAACGGACGCGACGTGCGCCGCGTACGGGTGGGTCCGCTGCAGGACGTCGACCAGGCCGACCGCGTCACCGACCAGATCGAGCAGCTCGGCCTTCCCCGGCCGCAGGTCGCGGTAGACTGAGCGATGCACATTCGCGTCGGCGCGCGGGGCGCCGGCCACAGCAACAGGATCGATACCGACGATGAGCTTTTTCCGCCGTACCCTTGCCACTCTCGCCGCTGCCGCGCTGGTCGCCGGCGCCGCCTTCGCGCAGCAGACGCCGCCGAGGCCCTCGCCGGTGCCGCGCCCGACCGTGCCGGAGGCACCGGTGCCGCCGCCGCCGGACGTGGACGGCAAGGCCTGGGTGCTGATGGACTACGCCACCGGGCAGATCCTCGCCAGCAAGAATCCGGACGAGCGCGTGGAGCCGGCCTCGATCACCAAGATCGTGACCGACTACGTGGTCTCGGCCGAGCTCGCCAACGGCAAGATCAAGATGAGCGACCCGGTCACCATCAGCGAGCACGCCTGGCGTGGCGGCGGCGCGGGTACCGACGGTTCGACCAGCTTCCTGAAGCTCAACAGCCAGGTGCCGCTGAAGGATCTGCTGTACGGCATGATCATCCAGTCGGGCAACGACGCGGCGATCGCGCTGGCCGAGCACACCGCCGGCTCCGAGGAAGCCTTCGCCAACCTGATGAATGCCTATGCCAAGCAGTTGGGCATGACCGGCTCGCATTTCGTGAACGCCTCGGGCTATCCGGTCGAGAACCACTACACCACCGCGCACGACATCGCGATCCTGTCGCGCGCGCTGATCCACGATTTCCCTGACGACTACGCGATCTCGGCGATCAAGCAGTTCGAGTGGAACGGCATCAAGCAGGGCAATCGCAACACGCTGCTGTGGCGCGACCCGAGCGTGGACGGCATCAAGACCGGCCACACCGCCGCGGCCGGCTACTGCCTGGCGGCGTCGGCCAAGCAGGGTGATTCGCGCATGATCGCCATCGTGATGGGCGCCAGCTCGGAGAAGGCGCGCGCCGATTCGGCGATGGCCCTGCTCAACTATGGCTTTCGTTTCTACGAGACCCACAAGCTCTACGACGCCGGCAAGCCGCTGGCCACGCCGAAGCTGTGGAAGGGCGAGGCCGATACGCTGCCGATCGGCATCACCCAGCCGCTGGACGTGACCGTCAAGCGCGGCCAGTACGACCAGCTCAAGGCCACCATGGACATCCCCGCCACGCTGATCGCCCCGTTCAAGAAGGGCCAGCAGGTGGGCACGCTGCGCGTCACGCTCGAGGGCAAGCCGCTGCAGTCGATGCCGCTGGTGGCGCTCAACGACGCCCCGCAGGGTGGCTTCTTCAAGCGCCTGTGGGATTCCATCCTGCTGTGGTTCCATGGCGACAAGAAGGATGACGCTCAAGCCACGGCCCCCGCCGCGGACACCAAGTGATGCAGGAAATCGACTTCAGCCAGGCGAAGAAGGAAGGCAAGGGCTTCCAGTTTCCCGGTGAGTTCGAGATCACCGCGCTGGGCGATGCTGGCGCGGACCTTCCCAAGCGCGTGCCGGGCATCCTCGAAGGCCTGGGCCTGCACGTGCTGCACGAGACGGTCAGCCAGCGCGCCTCGCGCGAGGGCAAGTTCGTCTCGGTGACGGTGAGCTTCCGCTGCGAGACCCGCGAGCAGTACGACGGCGCGCATGCGGCGCTGCGGGCCGATCCGGCGATCCGTTACACGCTCTGAAAGCCCCTTCTCCCGGCGCAGCCGGGGGAGAGGGTTGGGGAGAGGGGGAGGCTTTTGCTTTCCGGAAGGCTTGCCCGATCGGCTTTCCCGCGAGCCCCGACCCCTCACCCAAACCCTCTCCCCGGAGGGGAGAGGGGCTTCCCATCGGGCCCGCTTGCAAACTCGCCTCGCGCGCCTCATCTGCTTCCCATTTCCCCCGGTAGTGCTTCCATGCCCCCCGACTCCCGTCCGCTCCTGATCCGTCGCCTGGGCCGCCAGCCCTACGAGCGCACCTGGAAGGCGATGAGCGCCTTCACCGATGCGCGCGGCCCGGACATGCCGGACGAGCTGTGGCTGCTGGAGCACGACCCGGTGTTCACCCTGGGCCAGGCCGGCAAGATGGAACACGTGCTGGCGCCGGGCGACATCCCGCTGATCCCGGTCGATCGCGGCGGCCAGGTGACCTACCACGGTCCCGGCCAGATCGTCGGCTACCCTCTGGTCGACCTGCGCCGCACCGGCGTGGGCGTGCGCGAACTGGTCCACCGCATCGAGCAGGCGCTGATCGATACGCTGGCGCACTGGTCGATCGACGCCGCGCGCGTGGAGGGCGCACCGGGCGTCTACGTGAACGGCGCCAAGGTGGCCGCCCTGGGCCTGCGCGTGCGCCGCGGCTGCAGTTTCCACGGGCTGGCCTTCAATGTGGCCATGGACCTGGAGCCGTTCGGCCGGATCAATCCTTGTGGCTACAAGGGTTTGGCGGTCACGCAAGTGCTAGACTTGGGCGGCCCGTCGCAGCTGGCGCAGGTCGAGGACGTGCTGGTGGATCAGTTCTGCCGCCAGTTCGGCTTCCGTGCGGTGCCGGCCGCTCCCGTCCTCCCCGAACTCCCCGCGCGCGCCGCGGTCTAGGCAGTCGCAGATGAGCGAAGTTTCCTCCAGGGTGATCCCGATCAGCGTGGTCAACGCTGACGCGGCGGTTGCCGAAAAGCAGCTGGGCAACGACAAGATCGCCCGCAACCGCGCCGGTTTCGACACCAGTGTGCCGGCCCTGCGCAAGCCCTCGTGGATCCGCGTGCGGCTGCCGCAGGGCAACGCCGTGCAGCAGCTCAAGGCGCGCCTGCGCGAGAACGCGCTGGTGACGGTGTGCGAAGAGGCCAGTTGCCCGAACATCCACGAGTGCTTTTCCAAGGGCACCGCCACGTTCATGATCCTCGGCGAGGTGTGCACGCGGCGCTGCTCGTTCTGCGACGTCGCCCACGGTCGTCCGCAGCCGCCCGATCCGCTGGAACCGGCGCGCCTGGCGCAGACGATCGCCGACATGCGCCTGAAGTACGTGGTGATCACCTCGGTCGACCGCGACGACCTGCGCGATGGCGGCGCCGAGCATTTCGCCTCTTGCATCCGCGCCACCCGCCACGCCAGCCCGGAGATCAAGATCGAGATCCTGACGCCGGACTTCCGCGGGAAGGGCCGCATGGAGCGCGCGCTCGAGGTGCTCAAGGCGTTCCCGCCGGATGTCTTCAACCACAACCTGGAAACCGTCCCGCACCTGTACCGCGAAGTGCGTCCAGGCGCCGACTACCAGTGGTCGCTGGATCTGCTCAAGCGCTTCAAGGCGCAGCACCCGGAGGTGCCGACCAAGTCCGGCATCATGCTCGGCCTCGGCGAAACCTACGAACAGGTGATCGAGACCCTGCGCGATCTACGCGCCCATGACGTGGACATGATCACCATCGGCCAGTACCTGCAGCCCACGCCGCACCATCACCCGGTCGTGCGCTACTGGACTCCCGACGAATTCGACGCGCTGCGCGAGGCCGGCGAGGCGATGGGCTTCTCCCACGTCGCCTCCGGCCCGCTGGTGCGTTCTTCCTACCATGCCGACCTGCAGGCCCATGCAGCCGGCGTCACCGAACTCGCCTGAGATCCCCATGACCCTGCGCCCCACGCTCGCCCTGCTGCTCGCCCTCGTCCTGCCGGCCGCCCATGCGCAGGCGCAGGCGCCTGCCGTCCAGGGCGAAGAAGGCCACAAGGCCTCCACGCTGCCGCTGAAATCCACCGACACCCAGGCCGACGCCGCGCAGCTGTCCGCGCGCTTCCTCACGCGCTTCCACTACGACGCCAAGCCGCTCGACGACGTCATGTCGGCCAAGATCTACAAGGCCTACTTCGACATGCTCGACGGCGAGAAGGTGTTCTTCACGCAGGCCGACATGGCGCGTTTCGAGCCGCTGAAGACCAAGCTCGACGACGCGATCTGGAACAAGGACCTGTCCGGCCCGTTCTCGGTGTTCAACCTGTACGTGCAGCGCGCGATCGACCGCATGAACTACGCGCGCAAGCTGCTCAAGCAGGGCTTCGACCTGACCAAGGACGAGAGCTACGCCTACGACCGCAAGCATGCCACCTGGCCGGCCGACCAGACCGCGCTCGACGACCTATGGCGCAAGCGCACCAAGAACGACTGGCTGCGCCTGAAGCTCGCCGGCAAGAGCGACGACGACATCCGCAAGACACTGGACAAGCGCTACGCCGGCTACATCGACCGCGTGAAGCAGCTTGACGGCGAAGACGCGTTCCAGACCTTCATGAACGCCTACGCCGAGACCACCGATCCGCACACCGACTACCTCGGCCCGCGTGCGGCGCAGAACTTCGACATCGCCATGAAGCTCTCGCTCGAGGGCATCGGCGCGGTGCTGCAGGCGCGCGACGAATACACGCAGATCCGCGAGGTGGTTCCCGGCGGCCCGGCCGACAAGTCCGGCAAGGTGCACGTGGGCGACCGCATCGTGGCCATCGGCCAGGGCACCGACGGCGCGATGACCGACGTCATCGGCTGGCGGCTGGACGACGTGGTCGACAAGATCCGCGGCAAGAAGGACACCACCGTAAGGCTGGAGATCCTGCCCGCCGACGTCGGCCTGGACGGCAAGCACGAGCTGGTCACCCTGGTGCGCAAGAAGGTCAGCATCGAGGAGCAGGCCGCCAAGAAGAAGGTCATCGAGGTCAAGGACGGCGACGTCAGCCGCAAGATCGGCATCATCGACCTGCCGACCTTCTATTCCGACTTCGGCGCGCGCCGCGAAGGCGACAAGAACTTCAAGAGCGCGACCCGCGACGTGGCCAAGCTGCTGGGCGAACTGAAGGCCGAGGGCGTGCAGGGCGTGGTGGTGGACCTGCGCAACAACGGCGGCGGTTCGCTGGCCGAGGCGAACGAACTGACCGGCCTGTTCATCGACCAGGGCCCGGTGGTGCAGGTACGCGATGCACGCGGCCAGGTGGAAGTGCAGGGCGACGACGAGCCCGGCCTGGCCTGGAGCGGCCCGATGGCGGTGCTGGTCAATCGCGGCTCGGCCTCGGCGTCGGAAATCTTCTCCGCCGCGATCCAGGACTACGGCCGCGGCCTGATCGTCGGCGAACCGACCTTCGGCAAGGGCACCGTGCAGAACCTGGTGGACCTGGACCGCTTCGCCCAAGGCGACAGCGAGAAGCCGCAGTACGGCGAGCTCAAGATGACCATCGCCGAGTTCTTCCGCATCAACGGCGGCTCGACGCAGCTCAAGGGCGTCACGCCCGACATCCTGTTCCCCAAGAACGGCGACGAGAAGGATTTCGGCGAGTCCACCTACGACAACGCGCTGCCGTGGACGCAGATCCAGCCGGCGCCGTACAGCGCGGTGGCCGACCTGAAGGCCTACCTGCCGCAGCTGACCGGCAAGCACGACGCCCGCGTGGCCAAGTCGCCGGCCTGGCAATTGATGCTGGACGAACTGGCGCAGTACAAGAAGATGCGTGAGCAGACCACGATCTCGCTCAACCTCGCCCAGCGCCAGGCCGAGCGCAAGCGCCAGGATGCGATCCAGGCTGACTTCCGCGCGCGGCACAAGGCGATCGACGGCACCGACGGCGACCTTTCGGACGAACCGGTGCTGGACGACGGCCTCAACGCCAACGAGCGCAGCCTGAAGAGCGAGCTCAAGCAGGAGAAGGAAGCCAAGAACGCCAAGGATCCGGAGCTGCAGGAAACGGCGCACATCCTGTTCGACGCGATCGGCCTGATCAAGGCGAACCCGAAGCTGGCGGCCGAGGTGCTGCCCTACGGCGGCAAGTTCTCGACCACCGCGGCGGTGACGCCGCCGGAAAAAGCGGTCACGCAGCCGCATTGAGAAACGAAAGAGCCCGGCCAATGCCGGGCTCTTTTCGTTGGGGCTCCCTCTCGCTGGAAGAGGGAGCCTGCGGGAACCGAAGGCCCGCCTGGCGAGGCCCTCAGTCCTTCCCGGCCGCCTTCTTCTTCTGTTCTTCCGCCTTCTTCCACGCGCGGAACGCTTCCACGTGCGGCATATCGCGCAGCACCTTCGAGCGCGGGTCGACGATCAGCAGGCTGCCTTCCGGCACCTCGAGCTCGCCCGTGCCGCCGGTCATCGGCAGCGTGTGCATGGTGTGGCCCACCTGCACCTCCAGCGGCATCGGGAACGGCTCGCCGTGCCCGGTCACCCAGCGGAACTGCAGCATGTCGCCGTCGCGCGTCGTCTCCAGCTTCGGCAATGCGGCGTCGTACAGATAGACGTCGAAGAACCACTTGAGGTTCTTGCCGGTGACCTGGTCGACGATGTCGAGGTAGTCCTGCGTGGTGGCGTAGCGCGGCTTGAAGTTGCCCGGCTTCGGGTCGGGCCGCCCGTAGACCAGCCGGCGCACGCTCTCGAAGAACGCGTCGTCGCCGATCAGCCCGCGCAGCGTGTGCAGCACCAGCGAGCCCTTGTAGTAGATGTCCAGGCCCGGCCCGGTCTTGCCGTCGTAGACCTGCTCCTCGGTTTTCGGCTGGCCCGACACGATCGGCTTCTTGTTGGACAGCGCCATCCGCTCGGTGTGCAGCATGGCGAAGTAGGGCATGTCGCCGTGCAGGTACTGGCCGTAGAGCGGCTGCATGTAGGTGCCGAAGCCTTCGTGCAGCCACATGTCGTCCCAGTTGCGGTTGGTCACCTGGTTGCCGAACCACTCGTGCGCGAACTCGTGCTGCAGCAGCCAGTCGAAGTCGTACTCGCTCTTCGGGTAGCCGTTGCCGTAGGCGTTGATGGTCTGGTGTTCCATCCCTAGGTGCGGCGTCTCGACCACGCCCATCTTCTCGTCGCCGAACGGGTAGGGGCCGATCTCCTGCTCGAAGAAGTCGAGCATGCGGGGGAACTCGCCGAACAGCGCCTTGGCGCCGGCATCGTGGCCGCGCAGGTACCACAGCTGCATCGGGATGGTGTTGCCGTAGCGGCTCTTGTAGTCGCCCTTCAGCTCCTCGAAGGGACCCACGTTGATGGTGATCGCGTAGGTATCGGGCTGCTTGATCCGCCAGTGCCAGGTGCGCGTGGCGCCGTTGTCCTTGATGCCGACCAGCACGCCGTTGCCCGGCGCGGCCAGCGCCTTGGGCACGGTCACGTACGTGTCGACCAGGTCCGGCTCGCCGGTGGGCTGGTCGATGCACGGCCAGAACAGGTCGCAGCCCTCGCCCTCGACCGCGCTGGCGATCCATGGCTGGCCATCGTCGGTGTGGCTCCATACGAAGCCGCCGTCCCACGGCGCCTTCTTGGCCACGTGCGGCTGGCCGCCGTAGACGATGGTGGTGCTGACGCTGCCGCCCTTGGCCAGGGCGTGGGGCAACTGGATGCGCAGCCGGCCGTCCGGGTTGCTCCAGGCGGCCTTGGCCAGCGGCTTGCCGTCCACGGCCACGCTCTTGATGGGGAGGTTGCGGTCCAGGTCCAGCAGCAGCACGTCGGTCGGCTCGCGCGCGGTGAAGCGCAGCGTGGCCTCGCCGTCGAGATGGCGCTTTGCCGGATCGATCGTGAAGTGCAGCTCCGCGTGGTCGAAGTTCAGGCGCGCCTGCTCGGCCGGCATGACGCCACCGGAATCGAGGGTCAGCGCGGTGAGCTTGGGCTGCTCGACCGCGGCCGGTTCGGACGCGTGCGCGCCGGCGGCGAGGCCGAGCGTGATGCCGAGCGCCAGCAAGGGCAGGCGTGGATGCATGAGGGGCGGCTCCTTGGGGTTCAGTCGGGCAGCATGCCGCGCGCGCGGTCGTCGCGACTAGGCCAGAAGTCACGGCGATGCCCGCCGCCGCGGAAGCTCAGGCGTCGTAGCCGAGTCGATCGATCAGTGGCCGCAGCAGGGGCAGCACCGGCTCGAACCGGTCGCGGTAGCCATGCCAGCGGTCGATCGCCCCGGGATGGATGCCCCGGGTGACCTGGGCATAGCTCGGTGTGCTGATGAAGCGCTTGTTCCGCGCATGCTCGGCGAAACGCATCATGGGCGATGCATCAGCGATATCGAGGAACGCCGCCAGGCTTGCGAGTGCGTCGGCGGGATCGCTGACGACCGATTCGTAGCGCCACTCGAACACGCGGGGGCGGAAGATGTCCGCCTGCCGGTACCACTGCTCGAAGGCCTGCACGTAGCCTTGTGCGAGCCGCTGCAGGGACGAGCACAGCACCATGAACGCCGGCGAGCGGAACGGCTGCATGGAACAGCTCAGCAGCACGTCGCACGGATGGCGCAGGCACAGGATGATGCGCGCCTGCGGGAACAGCCGCATGATCATCGGCAGACACAGCATGTTGAGCGGATTCTTGTCCACCAGCCGATGCTGCCCAAGGTCCGGCAACACGCGCCCGACCATCCGGAAGTAGACGGCGCGCAACTGCTCGGCCTCGGCGCCGGTCAGGTTCGCGAGGTCATCGGGGTAGCGCTGGCCGGCCAGTTCCATGCGCTCGGTCAGCTCGTGGATGAAGGCGCGCTCGTCCATGGAGCGGAAGTCCGGATGCGCATCGAGCATCTGCTCCAGCAGGGTGGTGCCCGAACGCGGAAAGCCGACCACGAAGACCGGGCTTTGCCGGCTGGCCGGTGCGGGCAGCGGCGTCCAGTGGCCGTGTGCGTCGCGGTCGACCTCGGCCATCTGCAATGGCTGGCTGCCGGGCGCCAGCAGTTCCGGCAGCACGGTGCGCGCGATCTCCAGCTGCGCGGCGTGCGCTGCCTGCAGGGCTTGCCATGCCTGTGCGTGCAGTCCTTGCCGGTCGCACGCCGAGGCCAGGGCGAATCCGGCGCTGGCGCGGGCTTCGTCGTCGGCGGCAAGCGCAAGCACGCGCCGGTACAGCGCCTCCGCTTCGGCCCAGGCGCCAGCGCGCATCGCCAGCGCGGCGTGCGCGCGCCAGCCGTCCGCGCGCGCCTGGCTGGCCTCTGCCGGCAGCGCGTCCAGCACGGCCAACGGCAGTTGCTCCAGTTCCTGCCGCGCCTGGTCGAGCTGGTTGTTGCGCTCGTGCAGCAGGACACGCTGGGCGGCGATGCGCAATCGCATCGGCGTTTCGGCCGGGCCTGCGGGCAATTGCGCCTGCGCCAGCGTGTGCAGCGCCGCCTCCAGCTCGCCCTGCACCGACAGCATTGCGGCCAGCACCAGCGCCTGCTCGGCCGGCTGGGCGGGCCAGCCGATGGCTCCGGCCAGCATGGCCTCCTGCTGGATGTTGTCGCCGCAGACGTAGCAGGCGTGCGCGGCCTGCAGGCGCGCCTCGATGAAATCCGGCGATCGTTCCACCGCGTCGAGCAGGATCTCCCGCGCCGGCATCCAGCGCCGCTGCTGGAGGTAGAGCAGGCCCAGGTTGTACAGCACGTCGGCATCGTCCGGCGCCAGCGCGCGTGCCTTCGACAGGGCCTGCTCGGCGGCCTCCAGCTCACCGTCCAGCCGGCAGGCGACGCCCAGGTTGTTCCAGTAGGCGGAGACTTCCGGCCGCCGTTGCGCCAGCCGGCGGAACGTTGCCGCGGCCAGGCCGTAGCGGCCGGTCGCCTGTTGCGCCACGCCGAGCAGCAACTGGATGCCTTCATCGGTCTCCGTGCCCGCTTGTGCGGCGAGCGCGATGACGCGCTCCATGTCGCCGGCGTTGTAGGCATTGCCGATGGCGTTGGCGAGATCGCTGGCTGGGTGAGGCATGCGTACTCGATTGCAGGTCGACCGGCCCATTATGCAAGAGGGGCCGCGGTATCAGCCGCGGCCCCTCCGGGTGCCTCGACGCCTCGCGGCGTTGCTACAGCCTCAGAACTTCACCGTCGCACGGGCCCAGTAGTAGCGCCCGAGCACGTCGTACGTGGCGGTGTCCACGTTGTAGTTCGAACCGTTCTGGTACAGCCGTGGCGGCTGCTTGTCCATCAGGTTGTCCACGCCGATGTCGAAGCGGGTGTGGATCGAGGGCACCGCGTAGCCCAACTGGATCGAGTGGTAGATTACCGAGGCGATCGGGATGTTCACCCCATGGATGGCGGCGTCGGCGTTGAGCGCGGTCAGGTTGTTGATGTAGCGCGTCTGCCATTGGGCGTTCCAGTTGCCCTTGTCCCAGCCGAGCGTGAGCGTGCCGCGCCAGCGCGAGATGTTGCCGAACTGCGGCGTGAAGGTGCCGGCGTAGTTGACCGTTTCGGCACCCGGCTCGCCCGGCGTCGCGTTGACGTTGTAGGTCGACGTGTAGCTGGTGTTGAGGCCGGCGCGGAAGTCGCCCGGATCCATGCTGCCCAGGTTGAAGTGCGGGATCTTGTAGCGCAGCGTGTAGTCGACGCCGCTGGTGCTGAGGTTGCCCAGGTTGACCACCGGGGTATTGATCAGGAACACCTGGCCCGGCTGCCTGCTGGTGTTGTCCTGGCGGTGGATGAACGAGCAGTACGGACTGCTGGCGTTATTGTAGCAGGAGTTGACCACGGTATCGGCCTGGATCGCCGTCAGCGTGTCGGACAGATAGATGTGCCAGAAATCCAGACTGGTGGAGAGGCCGGGCAGCCAGTCCGGGTCGTAGACCAGTCCGATATCGACCGACTTGCCCTTTTCGGGTTTCAGCGATGCACCGACCGTGGCGGCGCCGGAGTAGAACGTGTTGACCTGCGCCGGCGAGTTGCCGGCCCAGTTCACCGGGACGAACTGGCAGGCCGCCTGGTGCGCCGCCAGGTCGGCGGCAGTGCGTCCGACGCACGGATCGTTCAGGACCGGCTGCACCAGCGTGCGGCCGTCGTAGAGCTCATTGAGGTTGGGCGCGCGGAACACCTGCGAGATCGTGCCGCGCACCAGCAGGTCGTCGGAGGGCCGCCACTCGATCGCGATCTTGCCGTTGGTGGTGGTGCCGGTGGTGCTGTAGTTGGAACTGCGCACGCCCAGGTCCAGGTACAGCGATTTGGCCCAGGGCACCTCGGAGACCAGCGGGATCAGCGTTTCGGCGAACAGCTCCTTGACGTTGAAGCTGCCGCGACCGGGCGAGCCGCAGGCTTCCTGCAGGATCTGGCAGGTGGTGGTCACCGGGTCGAGCACCGCGAAGTCGCTCACGGTGTAGTTCATGAACTGCCGGCGATACAGCGCCCCGACCGACAGCTGCACCGCGCCGGCGGGCAAGTCCCACAGTTCGCCGCTGGCATCCACCTGGGCCTGCTTGGTGGACTGGGTGAAGACATAGATCGGCGTCTTCACGCCGGCACTCAGCAAGTCGCCCACGCTGGCCTGGTCGAAAATGTTCGCGCCGCCATCGACGGCGGCCTGCAGTGCCGGGATGTCGATCTCGTTGGTGTCGCGCTGGTCGCGCTTGGTATGGCTGTAGTTGACCGACGCATCCCAGATCCAGCTGCTGGTTTCGCCGAAATTGCCGCGCAGTCCCGCGTTGATCTGCCCGGTGTTGGTGGTGTAGCTGTGCACGCGCGTGCCGGCACCGGTCAGGCGGGTCTGGAAGCTGTAGCCGCTGTTGGGATCGCCAGCCACCGGGTTCTGGCTGAAGGTGACGCCGAACGGGTTGATCGGATTGTTGGAGTAGATGATCAGGCCGTCGCCCGTGCCGACCGGCGAAGGCGCATCCTGTCCGCTGGACACCGTGTGGTTGTAGAACGCATCGACGAATGCGGTCGTGTTGTCGGTGATGTTGAAGTTCGCCAGAACGAAGCCGTTGGTGCGCTTCTGCGCGGTCTGGATGTAGTTGAGGGCGGCGTAGTTGTAGGTGTCGGAAGAGAGGCGGCAGCGGTAGTCCGCCTGGCTGGAGCCGTCGCCCGAGGCCAGCGTCACCATCGCGGTGTCGGTCGCCGGATCGATCGCGCAGCCGTACTGCGAGGCGATCGAGGCCGGCACCTGGATGCGGCCGGTCGGGATCGAACTCGAACCGGCTTCCACCACCGAACCGCTCGACAGGTACAACTGCTGCCTGGAGAACTTGCGCCGGGCGGCGAGCGTCTCGTCGTACTTGTTGTAGTCGAGGCCGGCGGCGATGCTGTAGCGCTCACCGGTCATGCCGCCGGTCAGGTTGAAGCCGTGGCGTTGTGCGTCGCCGTGGCTGGAGATGCCGTCGTTCAGGCTGAACTGGACGCCCTTGAAGTCCTTGCGCAGGATGAAGTTGACCACGCCGCCGATGGCGTCGGAGCCGTACACCGTGGAAGCGCCTTCGGCCAGCACGTCGACCCGCTCGATCATTTCCGGCGGGATCAGGTTGATGTCCGGATTGGACATGCGCTGGCCGTTGACCAGCACCAGCGTGCGGTTGTTGCCCAGGCCGCGCAGCGAGACGCGCGAGGCGCCGTCGCCGGCCTCCAGCAAGGGGCTGGCCACGCCACCGCCGTTGCTGTTGTTCTGCGGATTGGTGGCATTGCCCGAAATGCTCGGCATCTGCTGCAGCACGTCGCCCAGCACGGGCTTGCCCGAGTTGCTGATCGTTGCGCGATCCAGCGTCACCACCGGACTGGCCGTTTCGGCATCCACGCGGCGGATCAGCGAGCCGGTCACCAGAACCGATTCCAGCGTCTTGGCTTCCTTCTTGGACGGGGGCGAGGTCTGATCAGGCGTGGCCTGATCCGTCGACGGCGGATTCTCCGGCGTCGACACCTGCGCTTGAACCATTCCCGCCACCGAAAAAACACCCACACTCAACGCAAGACGCACTGCCAATGACAAGCGATTCAAGTCGTTTTTCATGTGCACTCCCCGGTGAAGTAGATCCCCTGCTTCCCCCGCTCTTTTCGAGCGCACCGAGTATGACAGCAACAACTGTTTAACAAGCAAGTGCCCATGCGCTTAGTCATGGGTGCGGCGATGGGCGCGCCGTGCGTGTCCCCGCCGATGCTTGCCGTGGACGGTATCGGCCTGGCCGGCTAGGCGTCCGGCGTCGAGCGGTTGAAGTCGCCGATGGCCGCGACCAGGTCGGCCACCGCCATACGCTCCACTTCGCTGAGGTCGGGGTTCCAACTGTCCATGATCAGCACCACGCGGGTCTGCCCGCTGTGGTTCCACGCTTCGTGCTCGAAGGTGTCGTCGAAGGTGACGCAACGGCCTTCTTCCCACACATGGGTTTGCCCGCCGACACGCAGAGCGCAATCCGGCGGCACGATCAGCGGCAGGTGCGTGACCAGGCGCGTGTTGGTGACGCCGCGGTGCGGCAGGATGTGCGTGCCCGGGCGCAGCACCGAGTACAGCGTTTCCGGCGCGTGGTCGCGCACCCGGACCAGCGGCATGGCGTCCAGCAGTCCGCTGGTGCGTGGGCAGCGCGCGCAGTTCGCATCGTGGCGCACACCGTGCCGGTAGAAGAAGAACGCATCCCATGCGCCTTCCTGCGTGCCGGTCGAGCCGAGCAATTGCGCCGCCACCGCCTCGGCCGTGGGCGCCCCCAGGAAAGGCACGAGCCGGTCTTCCGCCTCCGACAGGACGGCGCGAAGTTCCTCGCGTATGACTTCGACGGCCTGCTCCAGCCGTGCGTGTTCCGGAAAGCGATCGCGCGGGTAGAAGGGCTGGCTGGGCACGCCGGGGAAGTACAGGAACAGCGGGCGCTGCCGCGGGTCGGGCAGCGGTGCGGGCTGTTCGTGCAGGTAGATGGCCAGGCACTGGTCGACGCGGGACAATTCCGCGCGCCCGTAGCGCTGTCGCAGCGGTTCGATGACCGCGTCGAACAGCTCGCGGCGACCCGCGGCGACGTACTGCGTGGCGTGTTTCACCGCCTCGCGCAGGCCGGGGGCGGTGGTGTCGTCGCTGAGCCAGCGTCCCTGCGCCTGTGCCGCATTGATCGCACCCAGGTACGCCACCATCGCATCGTGCCGGTGCCCCTGCCGTTCGTATACGACGCCCAGGCGCAGGCGTGCCACGAACATGCCCGGTGCCAGCGCCAGCCCCTCGCGCAGGCTCTCTTCGGCGCCGTGCAGATCCCCCGCCTGCACCTGTGCGGCGCCCAGTTGATGCAGGATGGCCGCATCCCGCGGTTGCGCGCGCAGCGCGGCGTGCAACGACGCGATCGCGCCCGCCGCGTCGCCGCGGCCGAGCTGGCGGGACGCCACGAACTGCAGCGCGTCGGCATCATCGGGCCGGATCGCGAGCAGGCGCGCAAAGGCCTGTTCGGCACCGGCCAGGTCGCCGCGCTGCATCGCGGCGAGTGCCTGCTCGCGGCAGGCCGCGGCGGCGGCGTCCGGCGGGGTGCCCATCGGTGCGTTCATGCGCGCAGCGTAGCGGACAAGTATCCGGATCGGGTCAGGCCGTGGAGCGGCCGGTCATGCACCGGCGATCGACGGGTCAGGTCAGTGCGCGTAACGGCGCTGCAGGAACGCAAATGCTGCGCGCAGGCCCATCGCCTCGCCGCCGCGCGGACGGCCGGGGCGATCGGCATCGTTCCAGGCGTAAGTGTCCAGGTGCATCCACGGCAAGCCCTCGGGCACGAACCGCTCCAGGTACAGCGCCGCAGTGATCGCGCCGGCATGGCGCGACGGCCCCGAATTGGCGAAGTCGGCCACCGAGGAGTCGAGCATCTTGCGGTACGGCCGCCACAGCGGCAGCCGCCACAGCGGATCGGCCACCGCGCGGCCGGCAGCGAGCAACTGTTCGGCATCCGCATCCTGGTTGGCGAACAGCACCGGCAGGTCCGGGCCCAGCGCCACGCGCGCGGCGCCGGTGAGGGTGGCGTAGTCCAGCATCAGGTCCGGCTGCTGCTCGGCGCCGTAGGCCAGCGCGTCGCAGAGAATCAGCCGGCCCTCGGCGTCGGTGTTGTCCACTTCCACCGTGTGGCCGGCGCGGGTGGTGATCACCTCGCCCGGGCGCATCGCGTTGCCGGCGACCGCGTTCTCCACCGCGGGAACGAGCAGGGTCAGGCGCACCGGCAGCTTCGCCTGCATCACCAGCCCGGCCAGCGCGATCGCGTGCGCGGCGCCGCCCATGTCTTTCTTCATGTTGCGCATGCCGTCGGCGGGCTTGAGGTCGAGCCCGCCGGTGTCGAAGCACACGCCCTTGCCGACGATCACCAGTTTCGGATCGGACGCCTTGCCCCAGCTCAGCTCCACCAGCCGCGGCGCGCGGTGGCTGGCGCGGCCGACCGCATGGATGGTGGGAAAATTGGCCTTGAGCAGCTCCTCGCCGACCCAGTCGCGGAACCTGGCCTTGTGCGCCCTGGCCAGTTCCTTCACGGCGTCGGCCAGTTGTTCGGGGCCCATGTCCTCGGTCGGCGTGTTGACCAGGTCGCGCACGCGCGCAGTCGCCTCCACCAGCGGCGCCAGCGCGGCGAGGTCCGCGGCGGGTACGGCCAGCGTGGCCGGCGCGCGTCCGCCCTTGCGGTAGCGCTCGAAACGGTAGGCGCCGAGCGCCCAGCCCAGTGCGGCCAGGAAGGTGTCGCCGAGCGCGCCCTGTTCGGCCAGGTGGTAGCTGCCCGCCGGCAGCGCGAACGGCAGGCCGGCCAGTGCGCCGAGCGGATCGGCCGGATCGATCGCCACCAGCACGCGGGCCAGCCTGCCGTTGCCGTCGGGCAGCAGCGCGCAGCGCGCGGGCTTGGGCTCGAAGCCGGTCTGCTCCAGCCACCGTCGCTGGCCGGCGTCCAGGCGGCGCAGGGCCGCCTTGTACGACGCGCTGTCGACGGTCTCGATGGCGATGCCCCGGGCCTTGCCGGCCTTGCGTTCGATCAGGGCGGACGTGGAGCTCTCCGGCATGGCTTGGCCTCGTGGCGTGCGGCGAGTCGGACATGATGCGCCGATCGGCCGGGTATGCCAAACCATCACACTCCGACGCGCGCGTGATCCGAGCCCTCTCCCCTCCGGGGAGGGGG
Organism: Frateuria sp. YIM B11624; assembly: GCF_049727805.1. Classification (NCBI taxonomy): domain Bacteria; kingdom Pseudomonadati; phylum Pseudomonadota; class Gammaproteobacteria; order Lysobacterales; family Rhodanobacteraceae; genus Frateuria; species Frateuria sp. YIM B11624. The sequence continues at coordinate 45,015 of NZ_JBCNYA010000026.1, read as the reverse complement.
TTGGGTGAGGGGCCGGGGCTCGCGGGATCGCCTGCCGAAACCTAGCCGCCGCCCTGGCTCCGCTCGAGCCAGTCAGCCAGCGCGGTCATGTCGGGCAGATCGAGATCCGGCGGCGCCCCCAATCCGGCAGGCCATGGCTTGCCTTCGCGGTTGATCCACGCCGTGCGCAACCCCGCATCACGCGCGCCGCACACGTCCAGTCCCGGATCGTCGCCCACGTGCAGGATCTGCTCCGGCGCCACGCCCAGCCGCTGCGCCGCCTCGCGGAAGATCCGCGCATCCGGCTTGCCCACGCCGGTGTCCCGCGCGCAGACGTGGCAATGGAAGTGCGCGTGGATGCCGATCCGTTCGAGGTCCGCGTTGCCATTGGTGAGGCTCGCCACCGGCCAGCGCGCGGTGATCCGCTCGAGCGCCGGCAGCGCGTCGGCGTACAGCTCCACGCGGTTGCGCGCGGCGTAGTAGATCTCCCACAGCACCTCGACCGGCGCCTCGGCCAGTCCGCAGGCGGCGAAGGCGCGCTGCATCGTCAACTGGCGCTGGGTGGTGAAGTCATGCGCCAGGTCCAGCCGCTCGGCGGCCACCTGCGCGCGCAGCTCGCGCATCGCCGCAATCGGCCAGCGCGTGGCGACCTCCGGGTGGTGCGTGCGCAGCCAGGCGTCGACCTCGCGGTCGGCGCATTCCAGCGCCGGCAGCACCGGCCACAGGGTGTCGTCCAGGTCGAGCGTGAGCGCGAGGATGCGCACGCGCGCCCGCGCTCAGCGTTCGCCGATGCGCAGCACCTGGCCAGCCTTCACCGCATTGCCCTTCAGGTGGTTCCAACTGCGCAGGTCGGACACGTCCACCGCATGCGCGCGGGCGATCGAGAACAGCGTGTCGCCCTTGCTCACCGTATAGGTGCGCGGCTTCGCGGCGGTGGACTTGACCGTGGCGCTGGCGGTGACCTTGGCGAAGGCCGGGCCGCGCGCGGCGGCGGCATCGACCGTGGTCGCCTCGCCCTTGATGTTCTTCAGGCTCGCCCTGGCGGCCGCGGTTTCGGCGGCCTTGGCGCGGCGTTCCTCCAGCGCGCGGCGCGCCTCGGCGGTGCGCTCGGAAGTCGGCGCGTTGGCGGCGCGCGAGGCATAGGTGGCGCCCGGCGCGGCGACCGGCGGCGCGGTCGGCGTAGGCTCGCGCACGGCGCGCGCGCCGACGGCGGCGAGGATCTGCGCACGGCGCGAGGCGTCCATCGAGGCCAGTGCGGTGCCGGCGGCGTAGGGCACGGTGTTGTGCGAGCGCAGCGCCGCGACCGCCTTGTCCGAGGTGGCGAAGTCGACGAAGGCCTTGGCCTCGGCGGCGTGCGGGCTGGACGGGTTGGTCACCAGGTAGAGCGGCGCGTACAGCTTGTAGCTGCCACTGGCGACGGTGCTGGCGCTCGGCGCGACGCCGTCGATGCGGATCATCTTGACCTTGCCGTTGGCCGCCACGCGCGAGAGCGTGGTCGCGCCCAGCGCCTTCGGGTCCAGCGTCACCGCCTCTTCCAGCTTGGCGGTGTTGACGTACAGGCGCGGCGCGGCGACCGGCTGGTTGCCGCGGCCGAACAGCAGCTTGCGCAGGCTGAATTCGACGCCGTCGCCGGGGCTGGCCGCCGCGTACACGTCGATCGGCTCGCTGCGCCCGCCGACCTGGTTCCAGTTGGTGATCTTGCCGTAGTAGATGTCGTGCACCTGCTGCAGGGTCAGGCTGCTCACCGGGTTGGACGGGTGGGTGATCATCACCATGGCGTCCCACGCCACCGGCGTGAACACCAACCCGGCCTCGGCCGCGCTGCCGTTGCCCGGGCGCGCGCTGCCGGCGATGTCGGCGCTGCCGTTGCGCAGCGCGTCCAGGCCCGAGGCGGTGTTGAACGGCTGCAGGTCGATCTTGCCGTGGCCGCTGCGGGCCCAGGCCTTGGCGACGTCCTCCATCATGCCGCGCGTGGTGGCCACGTCGCCGCGCAACACCAGGGTGGGGCCGGCCGCGAGGGCGATGGACGTGAGGCAGGCGCCGAGCAGCGCGGCGACGATGAGGCGAACGGAACGGACGGGCATGACTTCGGACGACCTACGGCTACGATGAATGGCGTGAGCGTGCCGTGCAGGCGGCATGCGCGCAGTGATGGGAGTCCGGTATTTCATCGGTCCCATCGCCAAACATCAAGCGCGGTCACAGGTTGGCGTTAAGGAAAGGCGGAGTAGGGCGCGGATGAAGTTGCCGCGCTTCTGCTCCCTCTCCCCTGCGGGGAGAGGGCTGGGGTGAGGGGCCGGGGCTCGCGGGGATGTCGCTGCAGGGTCGGATCGAAAAAGCCCTGGTCCGGCGCACGAACAGGCTCCGGCGCAAGAGCGCCCCCTCACCCCAACCCTCTCCCCGCAGGGGAGAGGGAGCAGCATTCGGCGAGCCTCACATCCGCGCAGTCCATTACCTCAATCCATCGGCACGTACTGCACGCCCTCATCGTTCTGCACCACCAGCACGAGCTGCTGCGGCTGCATCGCGACCAAGCCGCGCAGGTCGCGCAGGCTGGTCACGCGGCGGTTGTTCACGCCGATCACGGTGTCGCCCTCGCTCAGGCCCAGCCGGTCGGCCCGGCTGCCGCGCTGGACCGTGGTGACCGCCACGCCGGCGGCGCCCTGGCTGCGCTGGGCCAACGACAGCTCGCTGAAGCGCACGCCGGCCAGGCGCGGATCGAGCGTGCCGCCGTCGAGCGTGGCGAGCTTCTCCGGCGTCAGCGTCGCATTCACCTGGTGCGCGGTGCCGTTGCGCGACACCTTCAGCGTGACCTGGCTGCCCAGCGGCAGCAGGCCCTCGGCGTTGCGCAGTTCGTCGCTGTCGTGCAGCGGCTTGCCGTCGATCGACTGCAGCACGTCGCCGGGCGCCAGGCCCGCGTTGGCCGCCGCCGAACCGGGCGCGACGCGCGTCACCACCACGCCGTCGCTGGCCGACAGGCCGAGCAGCTTCGCAATACGCGGGGTGATGTCCTGCGTCTGCACGCCCAGGCTGCCGCGCACCACCTTGCCGTGCGCGATGAGCTGGCCCATCACCTGCGCGGTGAGGTTGCTCGGGATGGCGAAGCCGATGCCCACGTTGCCGCCCGAGGGCGAGAGGATCATCGTGTTGATGCCGACCAGCTCGCCGTTCAAGTTGACCAGCGCGCCGCCGGAGTTGCCCGGGTTGATCGAGGCGTCGGTCTGGATGAAGTTCTGGTAGCCCGAGCCGCCCAGTCCCGAGCGCCCCAGCGCCGAGACGATGCCCGAGGTCACCGTCTGGCCCAGCCCGAACGGATCGCCCACCGCCACCACGAAATCGCCCACGCGCAGCTTCGACGAATCGGTGACCGGCAACGCCTTCAAGTGCTCCGCCGGGATCTGCACCACCGCCACGTCGGTGTCCGGGTCAGTGCCGATCAGCTTGCCCTTGAACGTGCGCCCGTCCTGCAGCGTCACGGTGATGTCGTCCGCGCCGCCGACCACGTGGTTGTTGGTGAGGATGTAGCCCTTGGCCGCATCCACGATCACGCCCGAGCCAAGGCTCTGCTCGACCCGCTCGCGCGGCGAGGAGGGCAGGCCGAAGAACTGGCGGAAGATCGGGTCGTCGAAATACGGATCGCGCACCGCCACGCGCGTCTTGGTCGAGATGTTCACCACCGCCGGTGTCACCTTCTGAAGCATCGGCGCCAGCGACGGCAGCGGCTCGCCGGCCACGCTCGCCGGCAGCGCGGCCCGGCTGGCGACGGGCCAGCCCAGCAGCAGCGCGCCGCACAGCGCGAACGCATGGGCAAGGGAAAAGTGGCGGGCGGTCATGCGGATCTCCTTCGACAAAAAAACGCACCGGGTCTGCGACTGTAAACCGGCCGGCCGGGTTCCCTGGTGACGACGGGCGCCCGCGTCGTCGGCGCCAAACCGCGCTGGCGGTGGACGACCGATTTTTCAGTTGACGCCTACGCAAGGCAGCGATACCGTTCATGCCCGGTCGCACCACAACATCTTGTGTGAGTCGCTCGGTCGCTCTCCCAAGTGCTGTGTCGATGCGGCAAACCTCGGGGGAGGGCGCCGCAAGGCCGGGAAGATCAGCAACGCGCATGCCGCCGTGCCGTCCGCAAGGGACGCCGTGGCTGATGCAGGGCGTGGACAGAACAACTCTAAAGACGGGTCGCAAGGCCGGAGGTCAAACAATCCGATGAGCACCATGCGCGCACCACTCGCCGCCAACCGTGATGCCGCAGCCATCCCGCTGCAACCGGCTTCCTACGACATCTGGGACAAGAAGTACCGCCTGCGCACCAAGTCGGGCGAGCCGGTCGACGGGACCATCGACGAGACCTGGCAGCGCGTCGCGCGCGCGCTCTCCGACGTGGAAGCCACCGACGAGGCGCGCACGCACTGGTACGAGCGTTTCCTGTGGGCGCTGCGCCGCGGCGCGATCCCGGCCGGCCGCATCACCTCCAACGCCGGCGCGCTGGAACACAAGCCGGCCACCTCCACGATCAACTGCACCGTGTCCGGCACCATCCGCGATTCGATGGACGACATCCTGGAGAAGGTCCACGAGGCGGGCCTCACGCTCAAGGCCGGCTGCGGCATCGGCTACGAGTTCTCCACGCTGCGCCCGCGCGGCGCGTACGTGTCCGGCGCCGGCGCCTACACCTCCGGCCCGCTGTCCTTCATGGACATCTACGACAAGATGTGTTTCACCGTGTCCTCCGCGGGCGGTCGCCGCGGCGCGCAGATGGGCACGTTCGACATCTCCCATCCCGACGCCAAGGAATTCATCCGCGCCAAGCGCGAGGACGGCCGGCTGCGCCAGTTCAACCTCAGCCTGCTGATCACCGACGGCTTCATGCAGGCGGTCGAGCACGACCAGGACTGGCCGCTGGTGTTCCCGGTGCACGTCAAGGAGCAGGACGAGCTCGACCTCACCGACCCGAGCAAGGTCGTCTGGCGCGAGTGGCCCACCCACGAGAACTACGTCGACCGCGAGGACGGCTTGGTCGCCTGCAAGATCTACGGCCACATCCGCGCGCGGCACCTGTGGGACATGATCATGGTCTCGACGTACGACTACGCCGAGCCCGGGTTCATCCTGATCGACAAGGTCAACGAGATGAACAACAACTGGTGGTGCGAGCACATCCGCGCCACCAACCCCTGCGGCGAGCAGCCGCTGCCGCCGTACGGCTCCTGCCTGCTCGGCTCGATCAACCTGACCACCTTCGTGCGCGACCCGTTCGGTCCGAAGGCCCGCTTCGACTGGGACGAATACCGCGAAGTGGTCAAGGTGTTCACCCGCATGCTCGACAACGTGGTCGAGATCAACGGCCTGCCGCTGCAGCAGCAGCGTGACGAGATCATGGGCAAGCGGCGTCATGGGATGGGGTTCCTTGGCTTGGGCTCCACGCTGACCATGCTCAAGATGCGCTACGGCTCCGAAGCCGCGGTCGGCTTCACCGAGGACGTCTCGCGCGAGATGGCCGTGGCCGGCTGGGAAGTGGCGCTGGACCTCGCCAAAGAAAAGGGCCCGGCGCCGGTGCTCGCCCGCGACTACACCGTCACCGGCGATATGCTGCGCAAGCGCCCGGAGATGGCGAAGGACGGCTGGAAGATCGGCGACACCATCCGTGGCAGCGTGCTGCACGCCAAGTACAGCCGCTACATGCAGCGCGTCGCCACCGTTGCTCCCAACCTGGTCGAGCAGCTCGCCGAGACCGGCGCGCGCTTCACCCACCACAGCTCGATCGCGCCCACCGGCACCATCTCGCTGTCGCTGGCCAACAATGCCTCCAACGGCATCGAGCCCAGCTTCGCCCACCACTACTCGCGCAACGTGATCCGCGAGGGCAAGAAGTCCAAGGAAAAGGTCGAGGTCTACAGCTACGAGCTGCTCGCCTACCGCGCCCTCATCAACGCCAACGCGTTGCCGTTCTCCGACGACCCGGCCGCCAAGCTGCCGGAGTACTTCGTGGCTGCCGACGACATCAGCCCGAAGGAGCACGTGGACATCCAGGCCGCCTCGCAGAAGTGGATCGACTCGTCCATTTCCAAGACGGCGAACGTGCCCACCGACTACCCTTACGAAGACTTCAAGGACATCTACTTCTACGCCTACAAGCAGGGCCTGAAGGGATGCACCACCTTCCGCTTCAACCCCGCCGCCTTCCAGGGCGTGCTGGTGAAGGAAGCCGACCTGGAAAGCACCCTCTACCGCTTCGAATTGGAAGACGGTAGCGTTATCGAACTGAAGGGCAACGAGCAGGTGGAATACGACGGCGAAATGCACACCGCCGCCAACCTGTTCGATGCCTTGAAGGAAGGCTATTACGGCAAGTTCTAGCCAACAGCGGGTCCCACACAAAACCAGAGTCGGAGGGGAAGACCACCATGTCCATCGATACCGAAAACCAGGCGTTGAACAGTTCCATGCCGTCCACGGGTGACGCACCGGCCGCTGCGCCGATGGGCGCGCCCGCTCCGCAGACCCCGGCACCGGCCAAGAAGGCGGCTCCGAAGAAGGCCGCCAAGAAGGCAGCCCCGAAGAAGGCGGCGGCCAAGAAGGCCGCTCCGAAGAAGGCCGTCGCCAAGAAGGCTGCGCCGAAGAAGGCGGCGGCCAAGAAGGCGGCTCCGAAGAAGGCCGCTGCCAAGAAGGCTGCGCCGAAGAAGGCGACCGCCAAGAAGGCCGCTCCGAAGAAGGCCGCCGCCAAGAAGGCCGTGAAGAAGGCATCGGCCAAGAAGGCGGCACCGAAGAAGGCATCCGCCAGGAAGGCCGCGCCGAAGAAGGCCGCCGCCAAGAAGTCTTCGGCCAAGAAGGCCACCCGCAAGGTCAGCAGCAAGAAGACGGCCGTGAAGAAGGCCGCTCCCAAGAAGGCGGCAGGGAAGAAGTCCGCCAGCAAGAAGGCCGTCGCCAAGTCGACGGTCAAGCGGTCCACTGCCAGCAAGAAGGCGGCGCCGAAAAAGGCTGCCCGCCGCAAGTAAGCAGCACCGGCTCCGGCCCGGGCGCTGCCCGGGCCGGAACCACTTCGAACCACCGCCCGCCGCGCACCGCCTCCTGGGATCTAACGCCCGCTCCGAGCCCGCGCCGCCGCACCGCCAAAGCGGAAATCCATCTCCCGCTTCGCCGCACCAGATGGATTTCTCCTTTCGCGATACGCCTATCGCCCACCACCCGGCTGTCGCCCAGGCGACGCCCCAGCGCAAAGAGAACGCACACCCATGACGATCAAGATCGAAAAGAAGATCAAGGGCTACCAGGTCGTCAAGCCCGAGGACAAGGCCGCCCCGGCCGCCGCCCAGCCTGAGAAGAAGGCCGCCGAGCCGCGCCAGGCCGAAATCATCCAGATGCACGAGAGCGTCGAGCGCCCCGAGGCACTGATCGGCTCCACCTTCAAGATCAAGTCGCCGCTGTTCGAGCACGCGCTGTACGTCACCATCAACGACATCGTGCTCAACCAGGGCACCCCGCACGAACAGCGCCGCCCCTTCGAGATCTTCATCAACTCGAAGAACATGGACCACTTCCAGTGGATCGTGGCGCTCACCCGCATCCTCTCGGCCGTGTTCCGCAAGGGCGGCGACGTGACGTTCATCGTCGAGGAGCTGAAGGCGGTGTTCGACCCGAGGGGCGGCTACTTCAAAGCCGGCGGCGTCTACATGCCCAGCATCGTGGCCGAGATCGGCGCCGTGATCGAGCAGCACATGAAGAACATCGGGCTCATCCATGATCCGGAGATGGACGAGGCGCAGAAGAAGCTGGTGGCCGAGAAGCGGGCGGCGTATGAGGCGGCTGCGGCGGGGAAGAAGGCGGCTGAGGTGGCGTCCAATGCCGAGAGCAATGCCAGTGGGTTTCCGCCGGGGGCGACCTTGTGCGCGAAGTGCAATACGCAGGCGCTGGTGCTGATGGACGGGTGTCAGACTTGTTTGAATTGTGGGTATAGCAAGTGTGGCTGAGCCTGATGTCCGCTGCCTCTATGCGTTGGAGGCTTTAAAAGTTCTCAATCCGAAGCGCTCGACGGACAAGCTGGAAAAGCTCGACCAGAAGATCTTTCCTTACTACGCCGGATATTCGTTGGGTTTTGCAGAGGAATTGCTGCAATCGGTAGGCCTGAAGACAGGTAGCGTTGTTCTAGATCCATGGAACGGTGCTGGCACTACTGTTTTGGCAGCGAGAGGAAAGTATCGCTGCTATGGTTATGACCTAAATCCGGCAATGGTGCTCGTCGCAAGAGCTGCGCTCCTCCCGCCAGAGATTTTGCCGAGTGTTCGTCCGCTGGCTAGGACGTTGGCTGGTACGGAGTTGCGAGCTCTTTCCGCTACCGACCCGTTACTCACGTGGCTGAAGCCAGCTGGCGCAGCGGTGCTGCGCTCTATCGAGAGCGGCGTGCGCTATGGCTTGATCGATCACAAGGCAGGCTTGGATTCCGACGTTGGCAAGCTAGTCGATCAAGCAACGCCACTTGCCGCTTTTTTTTATGTGGCATTGTTCCGAGCTGCAAGAAGTGTGCTGAGGGACTTCATCCCGTCAAATCCGACGTGGGTACGTGAGCCGAAAGATAAGGCGCATCGGATTCAAAAGAACGCAGCGGATATACGTGCGGCCTTTTTGCACGAGGTAGAGAAGCTCTCCGAACTTGTAGCAGCCGCTGAGCCTGGTTCCTATGGCGGTAGTTCTCCGGTGGTGCAACGGGGCGACGCGACCCGGATCCCATTGGGCGACCATACGGTTGACTGCACTTTGACGTCTCCGCCTTACTGCACGCGAATTGATTACGCAGTTGCCACGTCGATCGAGCTTGCAGTGCTGGCAGCAAGCCCGGAATCCTTCGACCAACTTAGACGCGCTTTAATGGGGACTTCGACCGTGCCCAAGACTGCGCCGGAAACTAACGAGCTTTGGGGCCCCACCTGTCTGAAGTTTTTGAAGGACGTCCGTACGCATGGTTCGAAAGCGTCCGCCACCTACTACACGAAGAACCACTTGGCCTACTTTGACGCGCTTTACAAAGCGTTGTCTGAGCTACGGCGCGTTACGCGCCCAGGGGGAATGTGCTTCATAGTAGTGCAGGATTCTTATTACAAGAACATACACAACGATCTTCAGCAAATTATTGTTGAGATGATGAATGGAAAGTTTGAATGCTTTGAAAGGCACGACTTCAAAATAAAAATGTCGATGGCGAGCGTGAACTCCCGTGCAAGGGCCCATCTGGGAGATCGTGTAAACGTTGAAAGCGTTCTTTGCTTCAGAGGATGAGGGACATGGCAACCGGTCAAACATACGTCGAGCTCATTAGTGCGGTCGACTCTAGGTTGAAGAACGTTCATACCCAGAGCCTTGATATTTCGTTCAATGAGCTCGCGTCCATGGTCCAGGAAAAGGAATTGGACATCAGTCCGGCTTATCAACGACTTTTTCAATGGAGCGAGGGCGCTCGATCAAGATTCATAGAGTCCCTTCTGTTGGAGATGCCGGTGCCGCCAATTTACATGGTGGAGGAGGATGACGGAAGAAAGCTTCTTATCGATGGGCTCCAGCGGATCTCTTCCTTTCTCCACTTCCGTGGACTATTGAATGCTCCTCACCTCGACCCAGCGATTGGTGTCGGCCAATTTCTTACGTTGCAGGAATGCGATATCGTTCCGGAATTAAACGGGAAAACATACGACGATCTCGGTACATCCCTCCAAATCAAACTTAAGCGATCCTTTGTTCGAGTAGAGGTCATAAGAAAGGGGAGTGACCCAAGATTCAAATACCATATGTTTAAGAGGCTTAATGCCGGTGGTGAGGCGCTCACTCCGCAAGAGCTGCGCAATTGCACTATTCGCCTGCTGAATAGCACGTACATAGACTTTATGAACCAACTGGCTAAGGACGAAGATTTTGTTGTCTGTACGTCGACCTTGTCGGATGAGCAAATCAAAGCCAGCTACCCTGCAGAACTCGTTCTTAGATATTACGCTCTAAAAAATTATCGCGACAACTTCCGGCATGATGTGGCAGATTTCCTGACAGAATATCTGGAAAAAATTTCGGACCCAGAGATAACGCTGCCCTTCGATATGAACTCGGAGAAAGAAAGCTTTCGGAAGACATTTGGCATTTTTCGGGCAACTTTGGCCGAAAAGATGTTCGGAAGGGCGAACAAACAGCTCCGCGGGCTGATTGCTGGGTTTGGTGTTTACCACTACGAAGCATTCGCGATAGGCCTTCAGGCGGTCATAGATCAGCTGGACCCGAGTGACCTCGCGCAGATGCAGAACTTGGGCGCGGTCTTCACAGAGATCAAACTGGACCCAGAATTTGTTGCATTGACTACTGGCGGTGGAAAGAACAGCCCCGGGCCCTTGAACTCAAGAATTTCCTTTGTTGCATCAAAATTGGCGGGGCGTGTATGAGGCTAGCGCCCGGGCAGTTGCGGGCCGAGATGGAAGCCGATCTTCTGTGGAGAACGGATGAAATTAGGTTTCTCCAAAACACGCTGACATCAGTGCCTGAGTCTGATAAGGATAAATTGCGCAGAGCACTACTGTTGCTCTTGTATGCTCACTTCGAGGGGTTTTGTAAATTTGCATTAGACAGTTATGTTCGCGCGGTAAACCAAGAGCGCGTGCATTGCTCTCGCGCAGCGCCTTCTCTAGTAGCGGCCACGCTACACGAGGTACTTCACGATCTAAAGAGCAACAAGAAAAAATCAAAAATATTTACCGACCACTCTTCCGAGGATGGCGCGCTCCAGGGATTCGCGCGAGACGTTGAGTTCGTACAGAAGTCCACTCGAGTCTTTGGCCGGAAAGTTAACATTCCGGAGTCTGTTGTGCAGACCGAGTCCAATCTTTGGGCTGAGGTGTTAAAAAAGAATCTGTACCGCTTAGGTCTTCCGTTTGATAGCGTTGATATTCACCGCAATCGTATTAATGCGCTTGTTCTGCTCCGGAACAAAATATCACACGGGGAGTTTAAGCGAGGGATAAAGGAGATCGTTTATTTGAAGATCAGGGACTCATCGCTCACAGTTATGGAAGATTTGATGCGTGCCGTTTATGATGCGTATTCTTCGCGCCTTTTTCTCAGAGATGGTCATCGCCGCGCTGGGGTTCCGCCAAGGCAAAGAAATATTAGCCCAGCCCGTCGTTTGAGCTGGGTTTAATAAAACCCGGGTCAGAGTGCGCTTTCTTCGCAGTCGACTCAGACCCGAACTAACGGGATCAGGGCCTGAGGTTTCCCCACGTTTTCACGTCGTAACTCTCATCCGAAACACCGAAACACGGGTCAACAACTAACAACTAACGGGGTCAGAGCCCCTTATCCCCGGGTAGCAAAGCACCTCGCGCTAGATGGTCCTGCGGACGAAAGGTTGCTGCCGGTCTAATAAGGGGATGCGGTTTAGCTAACGGGGTCAGGTTCACTTCCCTCAGGCTGCCTGGGGCGATAAGCCGCGCGCCGTCTCTTCGAACCAGGGGTTGCCCGCTCGTCACGGAGCGCGGCAGGGTGGGGCAGTAGGCTGCTTTTTCGCTCGCCTCCTTGCGCACCCATGCTGACCAGCCTTCGCTCCTCGACGTCGCTGCTGCTGAGTACCTTGTTCCTGCTGATGGGCGTCGGCCTGCTCCACTCGCACATCGCACTGGAGGGACGGGCGCTGGGGTTCTCGGTGGCGATGATCGGCTTGCTGACGTCGGCGTATTACACCGGTTTCCTGGTCGGCACCTACACGGTCCCGCGGCTCACCCACCGCATCGGCCACATTCGCGCGTTCGCGTTCTGTACGGCGCTGGTGACGCTGGTGGTGCTGGTGCAGGCGCTCGTGCCGGCGTATGGCGTGTGGCTGGTGCTGCGCAGCCAACTATCGGGGTCAGCGCCGCTTTTTTAGGATTCGGTCGCTACTAAATTGACACTCTGGGGCAGGTCACGGCGGTCAAGGCGATGGACCCTCCGCCCAGGAATAAGGGGACGTGGCTAATTAAATAGGATTGCCGGCGTGTGGTCGGCCAACTTAATTTGCCGCGTCCCCTTTCTTCGCAGACGCCTCACCTGTTTTTTCGGCTGGCGCGCGAGCGCGGCTATGCTGGGTCCGATCCATGCCGAGAGAGCCCATGTCCAGCCCACGCCCTGCACACGCCGCCACCACGCCAGCCATTCACGCCGCATCGCCCCGCTCCAACCGATGGAGGCGCCACGTCCTGTGCGTGGCCACGCTGGCAGCGTTGAGCGCACCGGTCTTCGCCCAGCAGATCAACCCGGACGAGACCGGCCGTGAGCCCGTCAACACCCGGGCAGCACTGCAGAGCGCCAGGCCGGTCACTGCCAAACACGCCATGGTGGTCAGTGCTCAGCACCTGGCCACGATGGTGGGCGTGGATATTCTCAAGCGCGGCGGCAATGCCGTGGACGCTGCCGTGGCGGTCGGGTTTGCCGAAGCGGTGGTGCACCCGTGCTGCGGCAATATCGGCGGCGGTGGGTTCATGAACATCCACCTCAAGGACGGTCGCAACCTGTTCCTCAATTTCCGCGAAAAGGCACCCGCGAAAGCCACGCCGACGATGTTCCAGGATGCCGACGGCAAGGTCGTCGAGGGGCGCAGCACCGACGGCTATCTCGGCGTGGGCGTGCCAGGCACGGTGATGGGGTTCGATACGGCGCTGAAGGCCTACGGCACGATGTCGCTGCAGGAGGTCATCGCGCCAGCCATCAAGCTGGCCCGCGACGGCTACGTGCTCGAACAAGGGGATGTCGACAGCCTCGATTCGAGCACCCGCGGCTTTGCGAAGCATGCCAACGTGGCGGCGATCTTCCTCAACCATGGCAAGCCCTTCAAGGTCGGCGAGCGGCTGGTGCAGAAAGACCTTGCGCGCACACTGGAGCGCATCGCCAAGGGCGGGCCCAAGGCGTTCTACGAAGGTCCGATCGCCCATGCCGTAGTCAAGGCCAGCGACGCCAACGGCGGCATCCTGTCGCTGCGCGACTTTGCCGACTACACCGCGCAGTGGGAAAAGCCGATCCAGTGCGAGTACCACGGCTACACCGTGGTGTCGGCGCCACCGCCGAGCTCGGGCGGCACCACGCTGTGCCTGATCCTGCAGATCATCAAGCCCTATCCGCTGGCGAAGTGGGGTTACGGCTCGGTCAACAGCGTGCACTACCTGGTCGAGGCGGAGCGTCGTGCCTTTGCCGACCGCAACACCTACCTGGGCGATCCGGCCTTCGTACACAACCCGATCGACACGCTGCTGTCGGACGCACACGCGGCGAAGCTTCGCGCCACCATCAAGCCGGACAAGGCCACACCGTCATCCGAGGTCCAGGGCAGCCTCGGCGCACCCGAAGGCCATCACACCACGCACTACTCGGTGGTGGACAAGGACGGCAACGCCGTCGCAGTGACCTACACGGTCAACTTTCTGTTCGGCAACAAGCAGATCGCCGGCGATACCGGCTTCTTCCTCAACGACGAAATGGACGACTTCACGGCCAAACCGGGCGTCGCCAACGGGGCCGGGCTGGTGCAGGGCGTGATCAACCAGGTCGAGCCGGGCAAGCGACCGTTGAGCTCCATGACGCCGACCATCGTGTTGCGCGACGGCAAGCCGTTCATGCTCACGGGCAGCCCCGGCAGCGCCACCATCATCTCGTCCACGCTGGAGAGCTTCCTCAACGTGGTCGACTTCGGCATGAACATGCAGCAGGCGGTCAATGCGCCACGTTTGCACCAGCAGTGGTATCCGGACGTCGTCTACGCCGGCCAGGGCCTGCTCACGCCCCAATCGCAGCAGGCCCTGGAAGCCATGGGCTACCGGTTCGAGTCGTTCAGTGGCGGCGCGGTCGAGGCGATCCGTCGCAACCCAGCCACCGGCCTGCTCGAAGGTGCCAATGACCCGCGCCGTCCAGCCGGCCTGGCGGCGGGCTACTGATCAGGCCATCGCACAGGCTTGGCACGGCAGCGTCCCCGACATCGCCAGAAACCGGGTCAAATGACAAAACCGGGCAAGGCCCCTTGTTAATGACCCGCATTCTTGCGTTGCCGTACCCGCGTTCGAAGCTTCAATACGGCGGCGCCTTGCGCTGGCGTTGGGCCTTGGCTGCTTCGACCCACCAGTCGAGGTCGTCGGCGAAACGTGCAAACGACCGGTCGAGGAACTTGCCCGCTTCCCCCAGGGGCTCGCCGCCGGCATCGAGCGTCTGCGCGATGGGGCCCACGGTCACCGTGCTGGAGATGACGACCATGCCCATCTCCGAGAGCGTGCCGTGCCAGTGCAGGTTCGAGCGGGCGCCGCCGATCCGGCCGGCGGAGTAGCTGACGATGCCGGCCGGACGCCAGAACCATTCCTCCAGGAAGTGATCGGTCAGGTTCTTCAGGCCCGGCTGCACGCCCCAGTTGTACTCGCCGGTGACGAACACGAAGCCGTCCGCCGCGCGAATCTGCTGCGCGAGGTTTTCCATTGCCGCCGGCGCCTCGCCGGGCGGGTATTCCTTGTACATCCGATCGAGCATGGGCAGGCCGACGCGCTGCGCATCGATCAGTTCCGCGTCGGTACCGCGCGCGGCCAGCCCGCGCGTCACGTACTCGGCCAGGCGGATGCCCGCGCGGTCGGAACGGTAGGAACCGTAGAACACGAGGACGCGGTTGGGCATGGCGGCAGCCGTGGCAGTCAGCGGGAGATGCGCATCATCTCACCGGGCCAACTGGACCGAAGGGGACGGAGGGAATTAAAAAAAAGGGGTCAGGTTCATTTTCTCGTACATCCGAAATGACCTCGTTACTTTTTGTCGGATCATGGCCCCTTCACCGATGCCGATAGGCTGCCTAGCTCGCCTCGTTCGAGCGCCTGGGCCAGGAAAGGAGCAGATGCAACATGAAGCCACAGCCCCACATCCACTGCCCCCTATGTCGTTGGGAGCCCGAGGCAAGTAGCCGCTGGTTCTGCGCGCCTTCCGAGCCGGGGGCCGGATGCGGGACGCGTTGGAACACTTTCTGGACGGCGGGCTGCTGTCCCGGGTGCGGACACTTCTGGGCGCGGACACAGTGCTTAAGCTGCAAGCAATCATCGCCTCACGAGGCCTGGTATCACTATCCGCCAAAGGATGAGTCGGAAAATTGTCGTGGCCGGGCACTGGAACGCGTCGATTGATCACCATGTTTCTAAATAAAGGGGACGTAAATAAAGGGAGGGTGGCTAATTAAATGTCGGCTTCGTCCGCCGGGGTTAATTTGCCACGTCTCCCTTGTCATCCGCTAGCAGCAGCGACAACGCAGGACGGCGCAGGATCCTTACGGCGCCGCCCCGTTGTCCCAGCCTGGACGCCTTACCCGGCGGTCCTGACCTCGGCGCCGCTGCCGTGCGTTCGCGGCCCGATCGGACCGTTCTGGTCGACACCCACAAAGCCGGCCTCGTTGCCCAGTGTGTTGACTGCGCGCGCCAGGCGGGCGTAGGCCTCGTTCTTGAGGCGCGTCGAGCCTTCGCGGTCACCCATCCGGGTGGCCGCATGAAACATCGCCAACCCCTCCATGATTTCGCCCGAAGCGTGCTGCAACCACGAGCCCGCCTCGGGCGAGGTAGCCCGACTGGCTTGCGCCAGTATTTGCCCGTAGAAACTTTCCGGGCTCGGAATTACGTATTTCCACCACCATTTGGGTGTTCCTTCGAGACCCCAATCATCCCCTTGATACATGCTGCTTGCCATGGCACACCTCCGTCGGATAACAGCAGTGGGCGGGATGGTCCGGCGAATCGGGTGACGCCTGAGTGATCCGATAAAGCAAAAAAACAGCGTAACCCTTCAGTTTGCTTGCCGGGCGTCAACCAATGAGTCCGGTTAACGGGATCGACCTTTCAAGCGTCAAAAATAAAGCGGCGTGGCTAATTAAAATGCGCTTCGGCGCCGAAATTAATTTGCCACGTCCCCTTTTTCGTTTTCTGCCCGGCCCTGATTCCAAGGCGAGCCGGCAAGGCAGGGTTGATCTGGCGCGCTTCCTCTGGCGCCACGCAGCGTTACATGGGTAAAGCACAGGCATTACCATGGCACGCCGCCGAGCTCGCCTGTGGGGCGCTCCGACGTTCGGCCGCAGGGAGGTGGGAAATGGATCGAATCAAGGTCTGGGTGGTCGTACTTCTTCTTTCGCTCGGGGCCGGCGTCGCCCATGCGGATGGAACCTTCATCGCTGCGGCGAACCGCACCGACATGGTGTTCGACCAGGCGCGCAACGTCATCTATGTCGCCAACGGCGACCAGGTGTTGCGCTATGACGTAGCCAACCAGCGCCTGCTCGATCCGATCGTGCTGGGCGGACGGCTCAAGGGGCTCGACATCTCCCCGGACGGCAACACGCTTGCCGTCGCGGACGCGGCGGGCGTTGCGGATGCGGATGGTGACGTTCCCGAGGCCTGGGTCCACCTGGTGGACCTCGCCACGCGCACCGACCGGAAGGTGACGTTCCCGACCAGCGAGTGGGGCGAGTACGGCACCTACTCCGTCGCTTTCACCCACGATGGCGGGCTGCTGACCACCTCGAGCTATGCAGGTTCGGGGTGGGTATGGATGCGCCGGCTGGATCTGCACACGCTGACGTGGACGCTCCTGGTCTCGGTACGCCAGGACACCATGCTGTCCGCCAGTGCCGACGGCTCGGCGGTGGCCTTTGCCGAATCGAACATCTCCGACGGCCGTTGGGGCGTGTACTACCCGGCGACGAGCCAGGTCGTCCAGCGCCAGTGGTACACCGACGGAACCTCATGGCCCAACTACGAGATCGCGGCCAACGCCGATGGCAGCCAGTTCACCATACCGACCTACGGCGGTACGTTCGTCTATGACGCGCAGTACCAGAAAGCCGCAACGATCGGCGAATACGCCGCCGGTCAGCCGATCGGCCTTGCCTACGATCCGGTCAGACCGAGGGCCTACTTTCCATGGATGGGATCGAGCGAGGTACGCGTCTACGACATGCAGTCGATGCAACCACTCGGCAGCTACGATTTCGGCGACACGTTCGAGACCGTCGGCAACATTGCCTACGGCCAGGGGCGGACCCGGATATCGCCGGACGGCCAGTGGCTGATGGTCACGGTCAGCGGAGGCGTGCGTTTCCTCCGGCAGTACGACTCGATAACGACGGAGCGGGTGTCCGCGACCAGCGGTGGCGAGCGGGTGTGGATCACCTTGCAAAGCTCGGTACCCGACGCCCACTTCGACGTGGAAACCCCACCGGCGCATGGTCACGTGACCATTGAGGGCAACGTCGCCATCTACGCGCCGGTCGCCGACTACCATGGCGAGGATTCGTTCGTTTTCCGAGCGCATTACGGCCCGCTGTCGGCCACCGCCGTCGCCTCGATCACGGTCGATCCGGTCGATGGCCCTTATTCGCCCAAGGTCGCCTTCGAGACGCTGCCTGCCCTGCAGGCAGCCACGCCGATCCCGGGCAGCACACACGTGCCCGGCGACTTCAATGGCGACGGCACCTCGGACCTGCTCTGGTTCAATCCGACCACAAGCCAGGTCGGATACTGGCTGATGGCAGCCCGGCCGGGCCTCAGGCCGCCCGCCAGCATCTCCGCCACGCGTACGTACGCCGTGACTCCCGGCTATTTCGTCGGTGCCGCTGGCGACCTTACGGGTGACGGCTATGCGGATCTGGTGTTCACCAGCGCGTCCCGCGACCTGTGGCTCTGGACCAACAGTCGCACGGGCGGGTGGCGCTCGACCCGCATCGGCAGCTACCCCGACGCCTGGCAACTGGTGGGCGCCGGCGACATCGACGGCGACGGTTACGACGACCTGCTGTGGCTGGATCCGTCCGATTGCCAGTTTGGCTACTGGCTGATGAAAGGAGGCACTCGCAAGGCGAGCCGGACCGTCCCGGTCACCTGCGGTTACTACCCGCTCGGGATTGGCTACTACACCCCGGGCAAGCGACTGAGCATCCTCTGGACCAGCGGCATCAACGATCTCTATGTCTGGGACAGCGCTCCACCCAGTTTCCGCAGCTACAACCTGACCGCTTCACTGGCCGGCGCGTTGGGCGAGGAGGACATCGGCCATGTGTGGGCGATCGGCGGCGGCACTGCCGGCAAGGGCATAGGCTTCGAGAGCCGCGACGACGCAGGCGTCGCCAAGGGCGGGATCATCAACCGCAGCTTCGACCCGCAAGGTCGCGAGACCGCCCACACCGCGAGCATCCTGTGGACGGACCCGTCGGATGGCGGTTGGGCCGGCTCGGCAGGCTATCTGGTGCGCTCGGGAACCAAGGGCGGCACGGGTCTGTACGCAATCGACAAGATGGCACCCGCGCTTGGCACGGGTGGCTTGCCCACGTCGGATCCCACCGTGTCGGGCCCAGCGCCGATCCCCACGTACGGGCTCTGGGCATATCCCCAGGGCTGGTATGTGGTGGGCGCCCCGGCGAATGGCGCTGCGCCGCTTCCATGGAAATAGGTCAGGGCGAGACACGACGGGGTCGGGTTCAATTATCTAGCCAATGAAGGACGCAAGGGGTCAGGTTCACTTGTCTAGTCGGCCACGAGCGCTTTCAGCGAAGGCGGAAATCGCTCTTGGTCGGGCGCTGGCTGTCCGCCCTGGCAGGAGGCGCCGGTTTGCCGAGCGGGTGGAAACCTGACTACCTGCGCCCCTTCTCGCAGCAGGGAACCGTAATGACCGATACCGGAAGCTTCTTCGCCAGCATCGCCATCGGGGCGCTGGCTGCTTTCCTCCTGCTGCGTGCCCGCGATGATTCGAGCGGCCCCCGGTGGCTATCCCGCGGGTTCGCCGCGCTCTGCATGGCCGATGCGCTGGTCGGTCTGTTCGGGGTGATTGCAGTCACCCTCCACTTGTCCCCGTCAGCGGCGTTTTATCGCGCGATGATCGGCGGCACCGTGGCCGTCGGGCAGGTGATCGCGGGTTTCGCCGTCGGCGCTGCAGTGGCCCCGCTGGTCGGACGGCGGCCTGAAGGCGCGCGCATCGCTGCGTCAGCCGAACCTGCCTGGGTGACGATCGGCCTGGCGTGGTACGTGGCCTTGTCGTTTGCCGGCTTCGAGATCGGCAAGGCGGCGCACGATACACAGATGCGCCAGTTCTTCCTCGGATCGGGCTACACGGTGGCCTTCATGTATGCGGTGATGGTGCTGGAAATCATCGGCGCGGCTGGATTGTTGGTGGCGCGCCTGCGCACGGCGGCTGCCGTGCTGCTCGGGGCGCTCATGCTAGGGGCGATCGCCACCCATGCGCGCAACGGAGACCCGGTCACGGATTCGCTGGATGCCGTGCGCATGCTGCTGCTGGTCGCCAGCGTGGCCCTCCTCGATCGATTCCGGCGCGGTGCACGCCCACGGGGCGGAGCGCTCTCGAACGCTTATGTCGACAAGTGAATGCCTGGCTGGTCCGCAGACCGTGGGTCGCAAGCAACAACAAGAGTCCGGCCGAAAAGCGCCGGGCGTGGATTTTCGCTTAGAGTCGGCTCCATCCCGTCCCCGCAACACCCCTCGACCAAAGGAGTGCCTGGCATGCAGTGTGTTCTGCGGATGCGGTTCTGGAGGCATGTCCTCGTTGCATGGTGGGTCGCGATGCCGGCGTTCGCCGCGGCCGGGCACAAGGCCGGGGACATCGTGATCGAGCGGGGTACGGTCAAGTCCGAGGCCGGCGTTGAGGTGCCCTACGAGATCGGAACGCTCTATGTGCCCGAGAACCGCGGGAAGCCCGGCAGCCGTGTGATCGGCGTCGGCTTCGCGCGGATCAGGGCGGCGCGTGCCACCGGCGCGCCGCCGGTGTTCTGGCTGCCGGGCGGGCCCGGCCTGAGCGTGCTCGGCGTGCTCATCGACAAGGATGCGGCGGGCGCTTCGCGGTTGCGGTCCTGGCTGACCTATCGCGACGTCGGTGACCTGGTGGTGGTCGAGCAGCGCGGTTACACCCGCCGTGGCGAGATGCTGGTGGCGAAGCGCGCCGCCGTTCCGCTGGACCGGCCCGGTTCGGTCCAGGCGGATGTGCAGGCCATGCGCGCGCAGGCACGCGCGGCGGTCGCGGCGAATCCGGGCAAGGATCTTTCCGGCTATGACATCGGCGAGTTCGCTGCGGACGTGGACGATCTGCGCCGCGCGCTGGGTTACGAGCGGATCAGCCTGTTCGGCGGCAGTTTCGGCTCGCAATGGAGCCTGGCGGTGATGCGGCTGCATCCGCAGATCGTCGCGCGTGCCGTGCTGTCGAGCGTCGAGCCGCTCAACAACGGTTACGACATGCCCTCGCACGTCCTCGCCGCGCTGCAGCGCATCGCCTATGACGCGGACCGCGACCCCGGGCTCGCGCCCTATCTCCCCAGGGGCGGCCTGATGGCGGCGGTGCGCACCCTGCACCTGCGTTTCGCGGCGGCGCCCGTGCGCGTCCGGGTGCGCGACGGCGATGGGGCAATGCAGACCGTGGCGCTCGGCGCCGAGGATCTGCAGTTGGCGCTGCTTTCGCACACGCAGGAGGCCGAGCAATGGCCGGCCTTCATCCTCTCGCTCTACTACGGGCACTACGACGAGTGGGCGCGCGACGTCATCGACGAGCGCCGCGAGGGCACCACCACGCTGATCGGCCCGCTGTCTGACAGCAGCCTCGGGGTGACCGCCGCACGCGAGCACGAGTTGCGCACCGATCCGGGCGTGGAACTGCTCGGTACCTGGGATTTCGCGGCCAACATCGCCTCGGCGCCCGACTGGCCCACCCGCGACATGGGGGATGCGGTGAGGGAGCCGGTCGTGAGCCCGATTCCGGTCGTGTTCGTGCACGGCGACTGGGATACCTCCACGCCGATCGAAAACACGTTGGGTCTGTTGCCCTACTTCCCGAACGGCCACGCGATCCTCGTCCATCGCGCCGGCCACGACGGCACGTTCTACCAGTTGCGCGGCGAGCCGGCGGCCAAGGCGGCGGTCTACGCCTTTCTGCGGACCGGTCGCATGGAGGGCCTGCCGGTCGCCGTATCGGCGCCGCTGCCGACGTTCGCGTTGCCTTCCTTTGCGCCTCCGGCCAGAAAGGCCGGGGACGCGGTGTCCGACCAGGCGCCAAGGTGAAGGTCGAACCATCGACAAGCCCGCATCCGCCGCCGCGCCGGCAGACGGGACTGGTCGCACTCGGTACGGCGTGCGTGCTGATGGCACCGCACCTGGGCGTGTGCAGCCTATCCCTGCCAGCTCGACGCTTCGGTATCGCCAACGCACTGGTCTTCGCCGTGTTCGCCGCCGCCATCTGCTCGCATTGGCCGGCCAACTTCGGATATGCGATCGCCTTCCACGCCTGCGCCGACATGGGCGCATTCAGGGTGGAATAACGGGGGTCAGAGCCCTTTAACGCCATGTCACGTGCTTCTTCAAAAATGCGAGGGTTGAGTCAGCCATGTCAAGTTTGGCGAGCCTGCTTGCCGGTTCACTTCCAATCGAAGTGAAGCGGTCAATTCCGAAAACGTTTCTTTTTCTCGTTGGATGTGCCGCGTTCACGGCCATCGGCGCGTCCGTGTTTGCGTCCCATCGCGCCGCATCCCAAAGCGTGTGGATGGATGAGCTCGGCATGGCTTTTTTTGGTTTCGGTGGCCTGCTTGCCCTCGCCGTACTCTTCGATAACCGCCCTCGCCTCCTTTTAAACGAGAAAGGCGTATGGGTGAGAGGCTGGAAGGGCTGCCCGATTGCATGGGGCGACATCGAGCGCGCGTGGAAATATGAGCAAAACGTGCCGGTCCGCTTCGGGCAGGTCAAAGTGGATTACGTATGTCTTTCTCTCAAGGATGCCGACGCGTTTCGCGGTAGGCAGGGACGTATCGCCAGGTATGTTGCCGCCTACGGCCGTTCTCGGGGAATGGGAGATATCTACTTTTCGACCAAGGGCCTGGATGCCGATGCGGATGGATTAGTGCAAGCAATTCGGTCGCACATCGGCGGCACGAACCTACTTCCGGTAGAGAGCTTGTTGCCAGCCAGCTAATCCGGTCGCAAAAAAATGGGGACAGGAAACGCAGTTCAATTCCTGGCGACACTAAAAAAAGCGCCAAAACTCGGGTACGGCCCCAGGTTCGCACTACTATGGCTCGCCGCCGAGCTCGCCCATGGGGGGCGCCGACGCTTCGGTGGCAGGGGGCAGGACATGCATCGCTGGATCAGGGGCTGGATCGCGGTATTTCTTCTTTCGCTCGGCGCCGGGGCCGGGGTCGCCCGTGCGGATGGCACCTTCATCGCCGCGGCGAATCGCACGGACATGGTGTTCGACCATGCGCGCAATGTCATCTACATCGCCAACGGCGACCGGGTGTTGCGCTATGACGTGACAAACCAGCGCCTGCTCGCGCCGATCGTGCTGGGCGGAAGACTCTACGGGCTCGACATCTCGCCGGACTGCAACACGCTTGCCGTCGGGGATGGATCCGGCATGGCGCCGACGGCCTGGGTCCACCTGGTCAACCTCGCCACGCTCACCGACAGGAAGGTGACGTTCCCCGTCGACGGGACGAACATCGTCGGCGAGGTCGGCACCTACTCGGTCGCCTTCACCGGGGATGGCGGGCTCCTGACGACGTCGCTGTTCGTAGGCTCCGGGTGGGTGTCCATGCGGCGGCTCGACCTGGCAACGCTGCAATGGACGACGCTCGCCTCGGTGAATCAGGCCACCATGCTGTCGGCCAGCGCCGACCGCTCGGCAATCGCCTTCGCCGAGTCGAACAGTTCCGATGGTCCGTGGGGCGTGTACTACCCGGGGACTGGCCAGATCGTGCGGCGCCAGGGGTACACCGACGGTACCTCGTGGTTCAACTTCGAGATCGCAGCCAACCCGGACGGCACCCAGTTCGCTCTACCGACCTACGACGGTACGTTCGTGTACGACGCGCAGTACCAGAAGACGGCGACGCTCGGCGAATACGCCGCCGGCCAGCCCACTGGCGTGGCCTACGACCCGGTCAGGCCCAGAGCCTATTTTCCCTGGGCCGAATCCAGCGACGTGCGCGTCTACGACATGCAGACGATGCAACTGCTCGGAAGCTACAACTTCAACGACACGTTCGACCATACGGGCAATGTTGCCTACGGGCAGGGGCGGACCCGCATCTCGCCGGACGGCCAGATACTGATGGTGGCGGTCACCGGCGGTGTGCGATTCGTCCATTTGTACGATTCGATCGCGACCGGGCCGGTCACCGCGAACAGCGGGGGTGGCCAGGTATGGATCCCGCTCCACAGCACGATCCCGGACAGCGACTTCGACGTGGTGACCCCGCCGGCGCACGGCCATGTGACCGTGAGAGACGACATCGCCGTCTACGTCCCGGACGTGGGCTACGCAGGCGAGGATTCGTTCGTGTTCCGCGCCTATTACGGCCCGGTCTCGGCCACGGCGACCGCGACCATCACGGTCGATCCTGTCACTGGGCATTATTCGCCGAGGATCGCCTTCGAGACGCTGCCGGTCCTTCAGGCGGCTACGCCGATTCCTGGCAGTTCGCGCGTGCCGGGCGACTTCAACGGGGACGGCACATCGGACCTGCTCTGGTTCAATCCGACGACGAGCCAGGTCGGTTACTGGCTCATGCGGGCCAACCCGGACGCCGATCCCCCGGCCAGTCGGATCGGCACGCACACCTACAGCGTGACTCCTGGCTATCTGGTTGGCGCGGTGGGTGACCTGACGGGCGACGGGTACGCCGATCTGGTGTTCACCGGCGCCTCGCGCGATTTGTGGCTGTGGACCAACAACCGCGCGGGCAAGTGGCGCTCGACCCGGATCGGCAGTTACCCCGATGCCTGGCAACTGGTCGGCGCGGGTGATCTGGATGGGGACGGCTACGACGATCTCCTGTGGCTGGATCCGTCCGATTGCCAGTTCGGCTATTGGCTCATGCGGGGTGCGACGCGCAAGGCGGCCCACGTCACGTCCGTCGCCTGCGGCTACTACCCGATCGGGATCGGCTACTACACCCCCGGCAAGCGGCTCAGCATCCTCTGGACCAGCCCGTTGAACGACCTCTACATCTGGGACAGCGTCCCGCCCGGGTTTCGCAGCTACAACCTGACGTCGGCGTTTGCCGATGGGGGCGACCTGGATATCGGCCACGTCTGGGCGATCGGCGGCGGTGTCGCTGGCAAGAACATCCAGTTCGAGCGGCGCGACGATACGGACGCAGCGTTCGGCCGCGCCGTCTATCGCAATTTCGATGGCCTGGGTCGTCAGACCGGACTCACTGCAGACACCCTGTGGACAGGCCAGGTTCCGGCTGAGCGTGCGGCCTCGGCAGGCTATCTGATCGTGTCCGGAACGCATGCCGGTACGGGCCTGTACGAGCTGGACCGGACGGCACACCAGTTGGGCACCCGCGGCGTGCCGCTCCCCGGCTACACCGGCTCGGGCCCGACGCCCGTGCCGATGCTCTGGAGCTACCCGGTTGGCTGGTACGTGGTCGGCGCCCCGGCGAACGGCGCGGCCGTATTGCCATGGAAATAAGCGGTCGTTTCGATTAACCCGGACCGATGACCCACGCCTGGAGTGTGCGTCCATGTCTCCCCTGATCTTGCGAGCTGGTCGGGCTGAGGGTCCGTATTTGCCCGTTGTTTTTTGGATTGGCTTGTTTTTCGCTGCGGTATCGATTACGGGATGTGATCGCCGGGTGGCGGCTTGTGCTACCCGAAGCGGATTGGCGGAGCTACGTAAGCTAAAGGTGCCTCGCGCCGAAACCGACGCGATCAGTGCGTACAGGTCGGGCGACTACCGCCTTCTAGGGGTGTATGGCTTCGCATTCGAGGTGCCTGCGTACCGCGGTGATCCCTATGCGCATCCGGAGGCAATACGTGTGCTTGCGGGTACGGGTGACGCCTACTGCAATGCCGAGGAAGAGCAGCTCAATGCGAACGCACGGGCTTACGCGAAGAGATACAACAAAGCGATGCTCGCCGAATTGGCTGCCAGTCATCGAAACCAGTGACGGGGACGAAGCCGTGGCTGCGTAAGCTTCGTATGGGCTGGGCCGCCTGGTGAGCAGTGAATGGAAGGGGAGCAGGATGCGTTATCAGGGTCGCATTACGCGCTGGCACCATGGCCGCGGCTTCGGCTACATCACGCCCAACGGTGGTGGCGACGAGCTGTTCGTGCATGCCAAGGCGCTGCGTGGCTGGCGCGGGCAGCCTGCCGGTGGCGAGATCGTCACCTACGGCCACGCCCGTGATGGGCGCGGACGTCCGTGCGCTGCCGAGGTGAGGTGCGTGGACATGCGGCCTGCGCGGGTGGCGAGTTCGCGGCCGTCGGCGTCCGGTTTCGGCGGATGGTGGTTGCCCGCGGGCTTCCTGGTCGCGCAGGTAGGCGCGGCCATGTTCGGGCGACTGCCCTTGGTGGTGCCGGCGGCCTGCGCCGGGATGAGCGCGTTGACCTTCCTGGTCTACGCGCTGGACAAGTCTGCGGCGCAGCAGGGGCGGTGGCGCGTGCGCGAGCGATCGTTGCACCTGCTTGCGCTCGCCGGCGGATGGCCCGGGGCTTGCGCCGCGCAGGGGCTGCTGCGGCACAAGTCACGGAAGGCCTCGTTCCGGGCGCCGTTCTGGTTCACGGTGTTCGCCAATATCGCCTTCGTGTCGTGGCTGGCATCGTCGCGCGGCAGGGCGTTCCTGCATGCGCTGGTTCAAGGCTAGCCGGGAACGGCCCAGCAAGCCGGTCGCACCTTGACCAGCTTCCACGCCTGCGCCGGCATGCGCGCGTTTACGCCAATGCGCCTGGACTACCTGGGTCAGATGCAGCCGTGCCGCATATCGACTCCTGCAACTGGTGAGCGAATACGTCAGCCGCCCGCAGGGCCTGCTCTTCGGTCTCGAAGGGCTGGTCGGCACATTCCGGCAAATGATCGGCGATCTGGACGACGATCGTGTACTCGCCGTCATTGATCTTGCGGAGCCACGCGATGTAGGGGCCCAGTTCGGTGTACCGGTCGCATCTGTGAGTGCTCATGTGCAATCTCCCCGTGCTGTTCGGTGTAGCCATGGTGCGCGCCATACTCCGAGGGCAGCAAGCTCGGCGTGAACGGGTGGGCGTCGAGAAGTTGTGCGATTGCACCTCGCCGCAGCCGCGTGATGAGTAACGGCCCCGAAAAGGGGGGCTTCAGGGGTAAGTAAAGGGTGGCACCACTTGAGACGAGAACGCGGAGTATCGGCGATGATGCGCGACGTCCCTACCAGCTCGTCCGCCTGTTCGCTCGGGAAGACGGGCCTTATCGTGCTCGGGACCCTCGGCGTGCTCGTCGCGCCCCATCTGGGCGTGCCGATGGTGCTCTATCCGTGGTTCGGGCTCGGGTTGTGCACGGTGATGCTGCGCGGCCAGGGGCTGCGGTGGGCCGACACGGGGTTTCGCTGGCGTGGGCTGGGCATGGGTGCGGTGCTGGTGGGTGGACTTCTTGGTGTGCTCTATGCCGCGGTCAATTTCAGCCTGATCGGCCCTGTGCTCGCGCTCCTGCTGGGCGAACGACCGGACCTCTCCGACTTCGCCTTCGTGCGCGCGCATTTCTCCGGCTATTTGATCGCGCTGGCCCTGGCCTGGGTGATCGGCGGCTTCTATGAAGAGCTGGTGTTCCGTGGCTTCCTGCACACGTCGCTCATGCAGTACCTGCCGGACGGGAGGGTGCGGTCCGGCTTGGCGATCCTGCTGACAGCGCTGGCGTTCGCCGCCTATCACGCACAACTGGGCGCTTTCGGAGTCGCCAATGCGCTGGTGTTCGCGCTGTTCGCCGCCGGGGTGCGCTCCCGTTGGCCGGCCAACCTGTGGTACGTGATCAGCTTCCACGCCTGCGCCGACATGAGCGCGTTCACGCTGATCCGTTTGGGCTACCTGGGCTAGGCACGGTCCGGCAGCGAAGCTGCTGGCTCCGCCTGCAGTCTCTCCGATGGTTGAATCCGCGAACGGAAGGGGCTCAATAGAGGGGGAGACGAAGCGGTAAAGAGCAGGCCACCTTTGCAGCTCAAATGGATCCTGTGGCGCACGGGGCCCCGGCGTGAAGCCCTTGCCTTCCCGCACGGTTGCCTCCGCGCCCGCGCTTCGCCAAAGTGGACGAATGCTCCGATCGCCATCGGAGCCACGGCCGGCTCACGGATGCGCGGCCGACCCGTCTGTGCCGCCCCGCGGGCAGGAGCCTCCCGGTGCGGCCGTTGGGGGAACAGCATGAAGACGCGTCGCGATTTCCTCACCCAGGCGCCGCTGGGCGTGCTGGGTGCCGTGGTGGCTGGTCGTGCGGTGGCGCAGAACGGTGCAGCGCCTGCACAGAGCGCGCCGCCGCCGGGCTCGCCGGGGGCATTCAATACGGCGCCGCCGGTGGGACCGAAGCTGACCGTCGACACCTTCGCCGAGGCCGAGAAACTGGTGCAGGTGACGATGACCGAGGCGCAGCGGCAGATGGCCGTGGCCAACTGGTCCACGTCGATGGCGGCGTTGGTCGAGCGCCGCACCGGCCCGCGCAAGGTCGCCCTGGAGGAAGGTCTGGCGCCGGCCACCACCTGGTTCCCGGCGATGGGACGGGCACACGTCGGTCCCGCGCAGAACCGCTTCGCGCCGGTCGGGTTGCCGGCGGCGCCGCTGCCGGCGAAGGACGAGGACATCGCCTTCGCGTCCGTGGCCCAGCTCGGCGCTTGGCTGCGCGCGCGCAAGCTCACCTCCACGCGATTGACGAAGATTTACCTCGATCGCATCAAGCGCTTCGATCCGCAACTGCGCTGCGTGATCACGCTGTGCGAAACGCATGCGCTGGCGCAGGCGGCGCAGGCCGACAAGGAGATCGCCGCCGGCCGTTACCGCGGTCCGCTGCACGGCATCCCCTGGGGCGCCAAGGACCTGCTCGACACCGCCGGCATCGCCACCACCTACGGTGCCGAGCCGTTCCGCAACCGGGTGCCGAAGGAAGACGCGGCAGTGGTGCGCAGGCTCGACGAGGCCGGCGCGGTGCTGGTGGCCAAGCTGAGCCTGGGTGCGCTGGCGCTCAACGACATCTGGTTCGGCGGGCAGACCATGAACCCGTGGCTGCTGCAGGAAGGCGCCTCCGGCTCCAGCGCCGGCCCGGCCGCCGCCACGGCGGCGGGCCTGGTCGCGTTCGCGATAGGCAGCGAGACCCAGGGCAGCATCATCAGCCCATGCATGCGCTGCGGCACCACCGGCCTGCGCCCGACTTACGGCCGCGTGCCGCGCACCGGCGCGATGACGCTGTGCTGGACGATGGACAAGCTCGGGCCGATCGCCCGCTCGGTGGAGGACACCCTGCTGGTGCTCCACGCCATCGGCGGCCCGGATGCCGGCGACACGGCCAGCGTGCCGGCGCACCTGGACTACGAGGCCACTGCCCCGATCAAGGGCCTGAAGGTCGGCTACTTCCCGGACTGGATGAAGCAAGCGCCGGCCACCGGACTGGACCGGGCCGCGCTCGACCAGTTGCGCGCGCTCGGCCTGGTGCCGACCGAGGTGTCGTTGCCGGACTGGCCCTACGACGACCTCAACGTGCTGCTGTTCGCCGAGTCCGCCGCCGCGTTCGAGGAGCTCACGCTCTCCGGCGAGGCCGACCGGATGCGCGAGCAGACGCCGGATGCCTGGCCGAACCTGTTCCGCGAATCGCGCTTCCTCTCCGCGGTCGACTTCGTGCAGGCCGACCGCCTGCGCCGCAAGGTAGCGATCGAGATGGCACGCGTGATGGGCGAGGTCGACCTGCTGCTGGTGCCCTCGCTGCGCGACGAGATGATGGTGATCTCCAACATGACCGGCCATCCCTCGCTCACCCTGCGCACCGGCTTCGTCGACGTGGACCAGGTGCGCAGCGACTGGGCGCCCAATCCGGCGCATCCACGCCCGAAACTGTCCCGGCCGCACCGCGTGCCCTACGGCGTGACCCTGGTCGGTCGGTTGTTCGAGGAAGGCACGCTGGCCCGCGTCGGTCGCGCGCTGGAGGCGAAGGCCGGGGTGGTTGGGGAGCGGCCGCCGGGATTCTGATCCGGTGTATGGCCGATAAGACCTGGGGGAAGGGGATGTGCCGGCGTCCCAGGGCCGAGTACGTTGCGGGAGGACGGCAGACGCGTGTTCGTTGTTCGATCCTGGGTCTGGTGAGTGGTTGAAAAGGGGAATGGGAGTGTCAAGAATCGTCGGCGCGCTTGCTGTGTTTTTCACGCTCTGCCTGGTCGGTTGCGACACGGGTGGAGCGGCTTACCGTGCACGGGAAGGACTCAGGTTCCGACAGGGGTCCCTCGATGCGGTACCCGGATGGAGCCAGGTTCGGACCCCCACCGGAACGGTGTATCTCGATCCCGATGTGGTCCTTGGCTCGAGGGATATCGAGTACGTGCAGGACGGAGGCTGTTCCGGAGGCGCTTGCCACGTCAACTTCCGGTTCACTGCCAACGGTGCGCGCCGCATGGCTCGCTTCAGTACGTCGCACATCGGGCGCTACCTGGCGATCGTCGTGGACGACAAGGTCGTTACGGTCGCCTCTATCGCGGCTCCGATGACTGACTCCCTTCAAGAAACCTTGAGTTCCCGGCAGGAGGCTGAGGATCTGCTGCGCGAGGTTGCCGTCCGCCCGCAAAGCGGTGCCGAGTCCGGAAAGGGCGGCAGATCCATCTAGGTGCCCGCCGAAGCAGGTGTCAGAGCCCTTCCTCGTTGTCGCCTGCACCCCGGGCGACTGTCCAGGGTTCGGGTCGTGGCCCGTCGCAGGCAAAGGACTGCATCGACGACGCGAACGCCTGCGCGTCCGGCATGCCGGCGAAGCTGTGCCGTGCGGCGGTCGAGACCCATGGCAACTTGTTCGCCGCGAAAATCTCGATATAGGGAGCGAACCAGCGGTGCTCGTCGAGCATCGTCGCCCGAAGGTTGATGATGCCCATGCCGGCCACGGACAGGAACAGCCAGTTCCTGCAGCGCGGGCAGAAGAAGTGTCGATGCTCGCTGGGCGACCAGCCGGCTTCCGGTTCGCCACGGGTCATCTCGAATCCGCTGGCGGGCAGCGAGATGACCGATGAGAAGGCGCTTGCGCTTCGCTTCTGGCACCAGGTGCAGTGACAGGCCAGCGTCAGCAGAGGAGGCGCACTGACCAGGAACCGGATGCCGCCGCAAAGGCATCCGCCCTCCCACGGCAGCTTCCAGCCATCCGACATGCAAACCTCCAGGCAGGTCCTGCTCGGGTCGATCGGAAGAAGAGCGAAGATTATCCACGTGGGCAGCCGGCGCGGTCATGCATCGCTTGCCGTCGGCCGGTGATCCCGGAGCCTGGCGCCTGCGCTCCTTGGTGCCACTCGAAGAGGGGCGTGACCGATAGCCTATCGACGGCATGAGCGCCCGC
Organism: Frateuria sp. YIM B11624; assembly: GCF_049727805.1. Lineage (NCBI taxonomy): Bacteria > Pseudomonadati > Pseudomonadota > Gammaproteobacteria > Lysobacterales > Rhodanobacteraceae > Frateuria > Frateuria sp. YIM B11624. Next base: position 14,726 of record NZ_JBCNYA010000026.1, on the reverse strand, counting down.
TCCGCACTATGCAGCTTGTCCACCAGGGAAACCGGCACATGGCCACAGGTACCGCGTTGCTCCTCGTCGCCTCGGCGTTGGCGATCCTGGCCGGTCCGTTGGCGCTTGGACTGGCGGGCTTCGTATCGGCGCGCCGCGCGGATGCCGCGCCGACGGCCGGCGGAAGCTGGCGGTTCGCGGCGGCGTCGATGCTGGTGTACGTGTTCGCGTTCAACCTGACGTTCTTCATCCAGGAACTGTTCCTGGTACTGCCCAAGGCGCTCACGCCCGGGCTGCGTCCGACCCTCTACCACAACAACCACGGGTGGGAGGGCGCCAATCCGCTTGCGGGCCTGTTCCAGGGCACCGGCGCGCTGGCGACCCTGCTGGTCGGCCTGGCCTGCCTGTGGCTGCTGCGGCGTCCGCGGGCATGGTCGGCCGGAACCCGGCTGTTCGTGTTCTGGATGGCGTATTGCGGCTGCTTCATGGCGTTGCCACAGGTGGTCATCGGCGCGTTGAGCGCGGGCAGCGACCTCGGCATGGCGATGGCTTACCTGCAACTGGGCCAGGGTACCCGCATCGCTGCGGCGATCGTCGCCCTGGGCGCGATGCCGCTGATCGCCATGCGGTTGTGCCGATCGATGCTCGAATTCGCGGATACGCCGGCCCTCGCCGGCGCCGGCGCGCGCACGCGCCAGGTGTTCCGCTGGGTGACGCTGCCGGCGCTCGCCGGAACGGCGCTGGTCCTTCCGTTTCGCGTTCCGCGGGAGCTGGTGGAAGTGTTGCTGGTGCCGTTGCTGGTGATGCTGTGCGGCGTGCCTTGGATCCAGGCGGGCGCCTGGCGTGTGCGCGGGATCCGGCCCCGCGGCGCCGCGACGGCTCCGTCCCTCGCCTATCCGCTCGCTGCCGTGGTGGGCCTGCTGCTGATCTTCCAGCTCGTGCTCCGGCCGGGCATCCATTTCTACGGCGGCTGACCCTCGCCGCTTCGACTGCATCGGCGGACGGCTCGCGCTAGGATGCCCCGGCGACGCGGGTCCGCCTGCGCCCGCCATTGCCCTCCTGTCCCCACAAGGAACGCCATGAGCACGCATCGCGCAACGCGGCGGGGTGACCGCCGATGACCCTGCTGCACACCGAGGCGCCCACGCCCGTGACCGTCGATCCGGTCATCGTCGTCAAGGGCCTGGACAAGACCTACGCAGGCGGCTTCCAGGCGCTCAAGCCGATCGACCTCGCCATCCGCCGCGGCGAGATCTTCGCGCTGCTGGGTCCCAACGGCGCGGGCAAGACCACGCTGATCAGCATCATCTGCGGGATCGTCAATCCGGGTAACGGCTCGATCACCGTGGACGGCCACGACGTGGTGCGCGATTTTCGCGCCACCCGCGCGCGCATCGGCCTGGTGCCGCAGGAGCTGACCACCGACGCCTTCGAGACGGTGTGGAACACGGTGAGCTTCAGCCGCGGCCTGTTCGGCCTGCCGCCCAAGCCCGCGCATATCGAACAGGTACTGCGCGACCTGTCGCTGTGGGAGAAGCGCAACAACCGGATCATGACGCTCTCCGGCGGCATGAAGCGCCGCGTGATGATCGCCAAGGCGCTGTCGCACGAGCCGAGCGTGCTGTTCCTGGACGAGCCCACCGCGGGCGTCGACGTCGAGCTGCGCCGCGACATGTGGAACCTGGTGCGGCGCCTGCGCGACAGCGGCGTCACCATCATCCTGACCACGCACTACATCGAGGAGGCCGAGGACATGGCCGACCGCGTGGGCGTGATCAACCGGGGCGAGCTGATCCTGGTGGAGCAGACCGCCACGCTCATGCACAAGCTCGGCAAGAAGGAGCTCACCCTGCAGTTGCACGACCCGCTCGCGGCGATCCCTGCGTCGCTCTCCCGCTACCCGCTGGCGCTGTCCGCCGACGGCAGCGAGCTCACCTACACCTACGACACCCAGGCCGAACACACCGGCATCACCGCCTTGCTCGGCGACCTCGCCGCCGCCGGCATCCGCTTCCGCGACATCAGCACGCGCCAGAACTCGCTGGAAGAAATCTTCGTCGACCTGGTGAGGAGCCGCTGATGAACTGGTATGCCATCGCCGCCATCTACAAGTTCGAGATGGCCCGCACGCGGCGCACGCTGATGCAGTCGATCGCCTCGCCGGTGCTCTCGACCTCGCTTTACTTCGTGGTGTTCGGCTCGGCCATCGGCTCGCGCATCACCTCGGTCGAGGGGGTCAGCTACGGCGCCTTCATCATCCCGGGGCTGATCATGCTGTCGCTGCTGATGCAGAGCGTCTCGAACGCCTCGTTCGGCATCTACTTTCCCAAGTTCACCGGCACCATCTACGAGATCCACTCGGCACCGGTGTCGTTCGTGGAGATCGTCGCCGGCTACGTCGGCGCGGCGGCGACCAAGTCGGTGATCGTGGGCGTGATCATCCTCGCCACGGCGAGGCTGTTCGTCGACTACCACATCGCCCATCCGTTGCTGATGGTCGCGTTCCTGCTGCTGACGGCGATCACCTTCAGCCTGTTCGGTTTCATCATCGGCATCTGGGCGGACAACTTCGAGAAGCTGCAGGTGATCCCGCTGCTGGTGATCACGCCGCTGACCTTTCTCGGCGGCAGCTTCTATTCGATCCACATGCTGCCGCCGCTGTGGCAGAAGATCACGCTGCTCAACCCGGTGGTCTACCTGGTCAGCGGCTTCCGCTGGAGCTTCTACGACCTGGCGGACGTCGGCGTCGACGCGAGCCTGGCGGCCATCGCCGGCTTCCTCGTCGCCTGCGTGATCGCGATCGGCTGGATCTTCCGCACCGGCTACAAGCTCAAGAGCTGAATCCCGTGCTGGACCGACGAGCAGCAAAAAGGTGGGCAAGTCGGCGTGTTGCCTCCGCTTCCCTACTGCTGCGCGAGGGACCGTGGCGGAGTGCACCGGTTGCGGTTGCGGTTGCGGTTGCGGCGCGCACGACGATCGCGGCGCGTGGGAGCCGCGCGGCGGCGGCTCCCGTACGGCGTGCTTACCGGCTCACATCGACGGCCGTGCACCCAGCCTGAGCTTGTCCCGCTGGTAATCGATCAGCAGTTGGTTGGCGACCAGGTAGTGCTGCTGCCTGAGGGCGGACTGCAGCATCCCGGCGACTTCCTCGTCGCTCTTTCCGCGCAGCGGCTCATGGTGGATGCGCATGGCCAACTCCGGGTCGTACGCGTCGGCGACCAGCTTGGCGCCTTGGGGCGACATGCCCATGTTCTGCCATGCCTCGGCCAGCTTGATACGCAGCTTGGCCATGTTGGCAATGGAATTGAACCAGGCCTGGCGTTCCCCTTGCTCCATGGCCTGCCGGGCATTTTGCAGCTCCCTGTTCATCATCTCCTGGTGCCGCCGCGCCTGGTCGGCCTCGGAATCCAGCAACTGCGCGGTTTGCGCAAATGCCGCTGGCGCAACCAGCACCAGTCCCATGGCGAGAAGAAAGCTTCTGTTCATCGCGACTACCTCCCGATGCTGGCCGGCGTCGCCGGCGACGGAGATCCATTTCTCGCTCCACGAGCCGGCCGGCTCCAGAACCGGCTTGCGCAAAGCAGGTCACGCAGTACGGATTACAGATTACCGCCCGGCCGATGGCGGCCGTGCAACGCCCACGTTACCACCGCGGAAGGTGCTCGGCAGGTGCCGAGCCTCCCGCGGTCACATCCGGCCCGCTGGGAACGTCTATCGGTCGGGTCCGACGAAAGTCCGCAACTCCACAATCCACCGGAGACATCCATGTTCAGCCTGAAACCCATCGGGCTCGTGCAATCCCCGCTCACGCTTCGCGAGCATGCGCCAAAGCAGGGAAGCGATGGCGCTCCCGAGGCGCGGCTGGTCTTTTTCGAAGAGTTCTGGCCAGGGCTGGCGAATATCCGGCCCGGTGACGCACTGCTGATCCTGACCTGGTTGCACCGCGGCGACAGGAGCGCGCTTCAGGTTCATCCGAAAGGCGATGTGCGGTTGCCACTCACTGGCGTGTTCAGTACCCGATCGCCGGACAGGCCCAATCCGATCGGCATCCATCGCGTACGGGTGCTGGCCGTCGAAGGTCCGGCGGGACTACGCGTCGCCGATCTCGAGGCTTTCGACGAAACCCCGATCATCGATCTGAAGCCGGTGCTGGACGCCCGTGAACGCTAGGGTGCGGGGAGCCCGGCAGATACGGTGATCCGGACTGCCGGGCGAGACGGTTTACCCACACGCTGGTCAGTCCTTCATCGTGCCGGCAGTTGCGCATCCAGGAACGCATAGATGTCGGCGAACTCGGCCGCCTCCGCGCCGAGCGAGTGCTGGATGCCGTGGCCGCCGTTGGCGTCGGTGCGGATCCAGACCGGGCGGCCGCTGGTGTCGGCGGTGCGCATGCGCGCGGCGAACTTGCCGGTTTCCCACGGCGCCACGCGGCTGTCGTTTAGGCCCACGTCCAGCATCATCGCCGGATAAGCGGCATGCGGCTTGATCTGCTGGTAGGGATCGTTCCTGAGGATCCAGGGGAAATCCGACGCTTTGCGCGGATCGCCGAATTCGCCCAGCTGGTTGGCGCCGTTGGGCGCCTGCAGCAGGCGCACGGGATTGAGCACGCTGACCAGGAACACGGCGGCGCCGAACTTGTCCGGATAACCGGTCACCGCGCCGCCGATCAGCAGGCCGCCGGCGCTGCCCGAAATGAGCGCGGTGCGCTGCGGGCGGCTGTAGCCCAGCTCGCTCAGGCGCGCCACGCCGGCGACGAAGTCCTCCACGCCCTTGTGCTTGTTCGGTCCCTTGCCGGCCAGATGCCAGGCCTCGCCTTTCTCGCCGCCGCCGCGCACGTGCGCATAGGCGAAGACGTTGCCGTGCTTGACCCATTCCAGCCGCACCGGCTTGAACGAAGGCAGGATGGACAGCCCGTAGCTGCCGTAGGCGAACAGGATGGCGCGGTGGCAACCGTCCAGCGCGGCGTCCTTGCGATGCAGGACGGTCAGCGGCACGTGCGTGCCGTCCGCGCTCACCAGCTCGGTCTCGGTCGCCTCGATCATGCTGTAGTCGGCCGGGCTGGTTTCGTCCTGGCCGAGGCTGTGCAGCGCGTGGTCGGCCGGGTCGTAGCGCCAGGACTTCGGCGGCGTGGTCCAGCCGCGCAGTTCGAGCAGGAAGCCGTCCTCGCGGTTGTCGGCATGGAACAGCGAGGCCGCGCCGGCGAGCGGCATCGGCACGGTCTCGACCTTGCCGGTGCGGTAGTCGACGCGGCGGATGCCGTCGAAGCCGTCCGTGGACACCTTCACGTACAGCGCGTCACGCGCAGGCGCCACCTGCATCGTGTCGTACAGGCTGACGCCGACGACGATCTCGTCGCCGTGCAGCGGCAGGACCGGCCGCGCGTCCCTGAAGGTTGCCTGCGGCTTGGAGAGGTCGAGCGAGAGCACCTGGCCGTTCGAGCGCGCGCCCGAGGACACCAGGTAGAGCGTGTCGCCGTGGATGGCCGCCGACTGCACCTTGTCGTCCAGGCCGGCGATGCAGCGCCAGTGTGCGCCGGGCTTCACCGCCTCGGCCTGCGTCGTCACGCAGACGCTCTGCTCGGGCTGCGCGCCCGAAGCCGAGCCCAGCGCCCAGCGCGAGCCGGCCGGGAAGGCGATCACCGGAAAACGGTTGGCGGCAATCGGGAACGACGGGTTGGCGCCCTCGCCCGTGCCGGCGCGCAACAGGACCGGATCCTGCGTCGCGGGCGTGCCGAGCCGGTGCAGCCGCGCGCGCATGTCCTGCAGCGGATCGCCGCCGGTGCGCTGGTCGGGTGGCGCCATCTGCGTGTAGGTGAAGCCGCTGCCGTCGGGCAGCCACTGGGCGCCGAACTCGCCCCACACTGGCTCGACCGCGTCGCCGGTGGGCTTGCCGCTGGCGACGTCGAACACCTCCATGCGGGTGACTTCGCTGCCGCCATGGTCGATGTCCACCGCCACCTTGCGCCCGTCCGGCGAGGGCACGAACAACGTGATCGAGGCATGGCCGCCGTCGCTCTTGTCGCTGCCCGGATCGAGCAGCACGCGCTCGCTACCGTCCGCCTCGCGCACCATCAGGGTGCCGCTGCCCTGCGCCGTCTGCCGGATGAAGAACAGGCGGCCGCCTGCAACGCGCTGGCCGCGGTGGACCACCGAGGCACCGCTGGTCTTCTGCAGGGTCTGCTGCCAGGTCTTCAGCGTGGGCAGCGCGTCCAGCCGGGCGCGCGTGTACTGGCCCTGCGCGGCGAGCCATTGCCGGAACTCGGTGTTGTGCTCGCCCTCCATCCAGCGATAGGGATCGTGCAGCGTCACGCCGAACACGTGGTCGACCACGTCAGCCGTGCGTGCGGTGGGCGGCGCGTCGTCCTGGGCGAGGGCGGGAAAGGTGCCCAGCGCCAGCGCGCAGGCGACGGCGGCGCTGCGCAGGGAAAGCGGCTGGCGGCGCGAACGGGGAGTGCGATGCATGACCATGTCCTTGGTGGGGAGAGCCTCCGGAGCCTAGCCCCGGCCGGCACGGCGGGGCACTGTCATTTGTCATGTCGCTGCCGGGAGTGCGAACGGTGTCCCGATCGAAAGAGGCAACCCGGCTTTCTTGCGCCGGGACCCTCGCCGGCCGGGCGTTGGCCTCACGCGCCCATAGTGGGAACAAAGGAGGCGCAAAGGGAACCGGGCATAATCATCCGTCCTTCCCGGGCACATGTCGTAACTGATCGATGGCTGACTCCGCCTTCATCGTCCGCGTACCCGAAGCCGAGTGTTGCGTCCGTCCGTTGCGCGAACGATTCGATGCGTCGGCGAGGCTCGGCGTGCCGGCGCACATCACCGTGCTCATGCCGTTCATGCCGCCCGAACGCATCACCTCGGCCGTGCTCGAGCAGGCAGGCCGGGCGCTCGGCCAGGTCGCGGCCTTCCGTTTCACGCTCAGGAAGGTGCGGCGCTTTCCGGCTGTCGCCTACCTTGCGCCCGAGCCGGCGGCTCCCTTCATCGTGCTGACGCAGAACCTGGCGCGCAGCTTCCCGGACTACCCGCCGTTCCGCGGCGAATTCGAATCCATCGTCCCGCATCTGACGGTGGCCCATGGACGCGCGGCAGACGTGGAGGCCGCGGCGACAGAACTGGAGGCCATCATGCAGAAGCATGGCCCCGTCGAAAGCACCTGCTCGGCGGTGGCGTTGATCGGGAACTCGTCGGGGCGCTGGGAAACGATGCACGTGTTCGACCTGCCGGACGCACCGCATGACCGCTGAAACTGACACCCGATCGATGGCTGCCGGCGAGGCGATGCACGCCGAACTGGCCGCGCGCGAGCCGCTCTTCCACCGCCTCGAGTTCGGCACCACGCGGGACGATTTCGGGCGGATGACGGCGCCGGAGTTCTGGGAGGTCGGTGCGTCCGGCCAGATCTACTCGCGGGCCTTCGTGCTGGACACGCTGGAAGCGCGGCACCGGGAACCGGCGGCAGCCGAACCGCTTGGCGTCAGCGACTTCCGATGCCAGCAGGTCGCGACCGACCTGTTCCTGGCCACGTACACGCTCGACCAGTCCGGCCGCATCACCCGCCGGGCGACCCTTTGGCGCCGGGCAGCGGAAGGCTGGCAGGCCGTCTATCACCAGGGCACGGTCGTCGCCGACGGGCCGTGATCCGGCGGCGCCTCAGGCCAGCGCGCGCTCGAGTTCGTGGCCGTGGCATCGCCGGTAGCGCGATCCGCTGCCGCAGGGGCACGGATCGTGTTCGCGCAGGCCCGAGTGGATGGAACGCCCGAGGAAGCGCTGCACCTGGCGCAGCGGCGCGATCCGCTCCGGCGGCTCGTGGTCGCGCGCACTGCACGCCATGGCCTGCGCGATGGCGTGCGATACGCGGATGAAGTGCTCGATCAACTGGTCGTCGTGCAGCGCCACGCGCACGTTGTCGACCACCTGGCCGTCGTAGCTGCGCCGCTCGTCCGGCACGAACAGTACCGACGTCTCGCCGTGCGGCTTGGGAGTGATTTCCTCCATGTGGCCTTGCGGCGACAGCCAGACTGCATGGAACTCGGCTTCGACCAGCACCTGTGGCCACTCCCAGAGCTGCCAGCCGCACAGCATGCGGCCGCCATCGCGTTCGCTCTTGGCGCGCACGTTGGAAAAGCATCCGTTGACGGTGGCGTCGGGCTCCGGGCGGACCGCTAGGTAGCTGGCCTGCCCGCCTGGCGCAAGCATCTCGATCAGCCGGCTTACGCAGGGATCGATCCGGGCTGGTGTCGTCGTGGTGTACATCGCATCCTCGCTCGGGTGGGGAACTGGAATCGACGGCGCGCGTCCGGGCCGCCGTGCGGCGTCGTGCATGCGACCGCCTGGCGGATTCGCTGCGGCCGCGAGGGCGCGGCGGTTTCCGATGGGGGTGCGATCGCGACCGCGCGCCTTTTGGGAATGCATGCTGTGGCGCTGCGCAGGTTCGCCGGGCTGAAGCGATCGGGGGCTGCGGGCCCGGAACGGCGCGGAGATTGCCACGTGCTTTGCGAAGATCGCATCGAAGCACGGTCGCGCCTGGCAGGGGGATACCGGCCGGGAAGCCGGTCCCGCCTCCAGCCGCGCGCAAGGCCCGCTGGCCGGGGCCTGCCATCATGCCTGTGTATCGCTTCGCCGCGCCTTGCCTGATGCAAGATGCACCGCCTACCGCACAAGTCGGCGCTACCATCGCGGCGGCGACCGCTGCGGTCGAACGGAACCGAAGAGCCATGAACGACGAGATGAAGCGTTGCCCGGCCTGCGCCGAGCTGATCCAGGCGGCCGCCCACAAGTGCCGGTATTGCGGCACGGACCTCGACGCGTACGTCGCCGCGCACGAGACCACCGCGGAGCAGACCCTGTTCGCCGGCCATCCGAAAGTGATCTACACCTTCGGGCAATACGTGGTGGTGGTCTGCACGCTCGGCATCGGCCTGCTGGTCTACTGGCTGCGCAGCCTGAGCCTCACCTTCACCATCACCACCCAGCGCGTGCGCGTCGAGCGCGGCCTGTTCTCCAAGGCGCAGGACAACGTGGAGCTGTTCCGCATCGACCACTTCGACATCTTCAAGCCGCTGGGCATGCGGATGCTGGGTCTTTGCCGGGTGCAACTGCACTCGTCGGACGCGGAGATGCCGGTGGTCGAGCTGTTCGGCATCCCCGGCCTGGAGGCCATGGCCGACACCCTGCGCGAGTGTTCGCTGCGCGAGCGCACCCGCAGGCGCGTGCTGCCGATGGAGCAGATGTAGCCGATCCCGAGCCCGCGACGCCCCGCTTGGGTATGCTGGGGAACCGCCAGCCCCGCGAGGGGTCCCACGGACCATTGCCCAAAGCCACTACTGGACGAACCCATGAACCTGCATCGCTCCCTGCTCGCCGCCGCCGTGGTTGCCGCGGCCGGCTTTTCCATCCTTCCCGTGTCACCCGCGCGCGCAGCGGAAGGCCTGGGCGGCGACGCCGTGCCGGGCGTATGCATGCTTTCGCGCGAGGGCGTCTTCGCGCAATCGAAGGTCGGCCAGGCGGCGAGCCAGCGGCTGGGGCAGTTGGCCCAGCAGGCCCGGACGCAGCTGGACAACCAGCGCAAGCCGCTCGATACCGACCTGCAGAGCTTCCAGCAGAAGGCCGCGTCGCTGAGCGAGGCGCAGCGCAAGCAGCAGGGCGAAGCCCTGCAGCAGCGCGTGCAGACGTTCCAGGGCCAGGCGGGCGAGCTCAACCAGCGCATCCAGTTGACCCGCTCCAAGGCCATGCAGCGCATCGGCCAGGACGCCGAACCGATCGTCAGCACCGTCTACAAGAACCACCGCTGCGGCCTGCTGCTGGATCGCGATTCGGTGCTGGGCGGCAACATGACCAATGACCTGACGCCCGACGTGGTCCAGGGCCTGGACCGCAAGGTCACCACGATCACCTTCGACCTCGAACCGCTGCCGAGCAACAGCAATACGGCCAAGTAAGGCACGGGTGGACTTCAGCCCACCTGCCATGCCACACGCACGGAACGAACCAGGGCGTCGCGGGACGCCCTGGTCCGGTCGTTAGGACGAAAAAAATGCCGCGGTCTAGTGCTTCTTGCCGCCGCCGTCCTGCTTGTTCACCGTCGCCCAGGCGATGCGCTCGGCAGTCTCCTGCGACTTGCCTTCCTTCTTCTCGCTTTTTTCGATGTGTTCCGCCTGGCGCTTCTGCTTGTCGGTGTATGAAGACTTGTCGCCCTGGGACATGGCCGTACTCCTGCAGTGGTGATGGCCACACGCTAGCGGGCGAGCGGTTAACACGCGGTCGCCGATCGACCACGACCGCGTAAAGCGCCGGCTCCACGCGCGCCGCGCCTGCGGCCGGTCGCCATGCCGCACCGGCCGGCACGGGTGATACAGTCCGTCACTTTCCCTGCGCGGCTTCGGAACAATCGATGACGACCACCACCTCCACGATCGGCACTCCCGGCGTTCCCTGGGGCAAGGCGGAAGTGGCCGCCTGGCTTGCCGGGCAGACCCGCAAGCGTAGTTTCGAAACGGACGTGCTGGGCCCGGTCCGCGCGCTGGGCGCGCGCTGGGACGTGAGCGAATATGGCCATCTGGACTACCCGCCCGACGCCTACCCGCTGCTGGCGATCAGGAGCCGCGACTGGCGCGACGAGCTGCCGTGCGTGCTGGTGACCGGCGGCGTGCACGGCTACGAGACCAGCGGCGTGCATGGCGCGTTGCGGTTCGTGGAGAAGCATGCGTCCCGCTACGAGGGACGGGTCAACCTGGTCGTCGTGCCGTGCGTCAGCCCCTGGGCCTACGAACGGATCCATCGCTGGAATGCGCACGCGCTGGATCCCAACCGTTCGTTCCGCGTCGACAGCCCCGCGCAGGAATCGACGGCGCTGATGCGGCTGGTCGAGCCGTTGCGCGACCGCGTGCGGGTACACATCGACCTGCACGAGACCACCGATTCGGACGAGTCCGAGTTCCGCCCGGCGCTGGCCGCCCGCGATGGCGTGGCCTTCGAGCCCGGCGAGATCCCCGACGGCTTCTACCTGGTCGGCGACACGGAAGATCCACAGCCGGCCTTCCAGCAGGCGGTGATCGCAGCCGTGGCCAGGGTCACCCACATTGCGCCCGCCGACGCCGCCGGGCAGATCATCGGCTCGCCGGTCGTCGCGCCCGGCGTCATCAACTACCCGCTCAGGCAGCTCGGCCTGTGCGCAAGCATCACCAACGCGCGCTACAAGACCACCACCGAGGTCTACCCCGACAGCCCGCGGGCGACCCCCGAGCAGTGCAACGAGGCCCAGGTGGCGGCCGTCTGCGCGGCGATCGATTTCGCGCTTGCCCACGCGTAACGCGGCGCCACGCAAGCCATCGCAGACGACGGACCGACCGGGAAGAGCCATGAACCAGGCCGACAACATGGATGCAGGTGTCACCGGCGATGCCGGCTACCGTGATTACCTGGCGCTGTTCCAGCGCAACGGCGGCACCGAGGAGAGCTACCTCGCCGACCACTACCGGCGTTTCGTGGTGACGCTGGAGGAATTCCGCTCCACCTGGAACGGAAACGGCGGGCGCGTCATCGACATCGGCGCGCACTGGCTGCACCAGGCCGTGATGTGGCGGCAGGCCGGCTTCGACGTGACCGCGGTGGACCTGCCCGGCACCTTCGCGGAGCCGAGCGTGCGCCGCCTGGCCCAGGCGATGGACATTCCGCTCGTGCCGTGTCCCGACCTGGAGCACGCCGCCGAGCTTGCGGCTATTCCCGACGATTCGATGGACGTCGTGCTGTTCACCGAGATCCTCGAGCACATCACCTTCAACCCGATCGAGTTCTGGCGGCAGGTCTACCGCATCCTGGCCCCGGGCGGGCGCATCGTGGTGACCACGCCCAACTACTATTCCTGGAAGGGGCGGGCCTGGCAGTTCGCCCGGTACCTGAGCGGCAACGGCGGCGGCATCCCGGTGAGCCAGGTGCTCAGCACGCATACCTACGGGCATCACTGGCGCGAGTACAGCCGCAAGGAAGTCCTGCGCTACTTCCACCTGCTTTCGCCCGACTTCGTGCCGTTCAAGGCACGGCTCATGCCTTCCTACATGCGCTCCAGGGTGCGCTGGAAGAGCGCCGTGCAGTGGACGCTCGACCGGCTGCCGCTGCTGCGGCCGAACCTGCACATCGAGATCGCCCTGCCGAAGAAGGCCCGCGGCATCGTGGCGTCGGCCTCGTGGGGCTGACGGCGCGCCGGCGGGACCGTCTTCGCACCTGCGGTGGCGCAATCGGGCGAGCGGGCCGTGCCCGACAGGTCCTGGAAACAACTGCACCTTCATCCTGTTGAACCCGGAATCCGCATGCCGCCCGTCTTCGCCAAGCTCAACCTGAAGGGCCAGCAGGAGATCCTGGTGGTCGATCCACCGCCGGCCTTCGAGCCGGAGCTGCGGGCGCTCGAAGGCGTCACCGTCCTGCGCGATCCGGCGAAGGCGGCCACGGTCGCCTTCGCGCTGGCGTTCGTGACCACGCAGGCCAGGCTGGACGCCCTGTCGGACCTGCTGGCCGCCAAGGCGCCCGGCGACGCGGTGCTGTGGTTCGCCTACCCGAAGGCATCCTCCCGGCGCCAGCGCTGCGAGTTCAACCACGATACCGGCTGGGACGTCATCCGCGCGCTCGGCTTCGACAGCGTGCGCCAGGTGGCCATCGACGAGGACTGGTCGGCGCTGCGCTTCCGCCGCGTCGAGTACATCGGGCGTTCGCCGAAAGGTTAGCGGATCACGTCGCGCCGTCAGGCGGTCCGCAGCGAGGCGGCGATGCTGCCGACCTGCGCCAGCACCGCGCTGCGCTCCTGCGCCTCGGCGCCGGGTGCGGCGTAGTAGGCGGCGACCAGCAGCGGTGCCTGCGCGGGCGGGAACAGGATCGCGACGTCGTTGCTTTCGCCCTGCGCACCGGCGCCGGTCTTGTCGCCGGCGCTCCAGCCTTCGGGCAGGCCGGCGCGCAGCTTGTCGGTGCCGGTCAGGCAGCCGCGCATCCAGGCCAGCAGCCGTTCCCGCGATGCGGGCCTGAGCGCATCGCCGAGCAGCAGCTTGCGCAGCGTCTCGACCATCGCATCCGGGGTGGTGGTGTCGCGCGGATCGCCCGGGCGGGTCACGTTGACTTCCGGCTCGGTGCGGTCGAGCCGGGTCACGCGGTCGCCCAGATCTCGCACGAAGGCAGTCACCGCCTGGGGACCGCCGAGGGCGGTGAGCAGCAGGTTCGCCGCAGTGTTGTCGCTGACCGTGATCGCGGCCGCGCACAACTCCTCCAGGCGCAACCCCGGCGCGCCGGTGTGCAGCCGCGTGACCGGGGCGTGGCCGAGCAGCACGTCGCGGCCGAACACGATGCGGCGGTCCAGCCGCTCCTCGCCGCGATCGACCCGCGCCAGCACCGCCGCCACGGCGAGCACCTTGAAGGTGCTGCACATGAGGAAGCGTTCATCGCCGCGGTAGGCCACCCGACGCCCGCTGGCGGTATCGAGAATGGCCACACCCAGCCGCCCGCCGTGCCGCCGCTCCAGTGCGGCGAGCCGGGTGGCCGGATCCTGTCCAGTGCCGGCGGCTGCGGCATGGACCAGCGAGGCTGGCAGCAGGGCGCCCAGCAGGCTGCCCTTGATGAAGTCGCGGCGTTTCATGGAAAACCCGGTGCGCGTGGCGGTGAGGCGATGCTGCGCGAATCATCTACCGGTTTGCGGCCGCGGTGCGGGCGAGCTTGGGGCACGACGCACAGGCCTGCCGCGGCGACGCGGCGACCGGCGTTACGATCGGCCGCGGATGGACCTACGCTCGTCGGCCAACGGCGACCCGCCGCTCGCCGGCCGCGTGTCGATGCTGGCCGTGCATGCGAAGTCGATGAAAGGCAGTCGCCGAGGCGACCCGACCGGGTGCAGTGGCATCGTCCACCTGCCGCCGAGCTACGAACCGGTCGGCGTGTCGGCGTTCGACCGCGCGCTCACGGTGCACGGCGTGCGGCAGGAGTTCCGGGCCGACCGCTGGCCACGTGGCTTTCGAACGCCTCGGCAGCAATACGCTGTTTTTCACGCGGACACCGGAGAGCCGGCGCCACGGCACAGCCCGCTCCGGCCGCCGCTGGTGGTGGTCAGGTGACAGCCGGGCCACTCCCACGTGGGATCGGCGTGGTGTAGGGTGGCGCGGGGTGAGATGGACGGTCATTCGCCGGTCGTCGACTGGCGTAAACATCTGGAGGGAGACGTGATGAGCAAGTCCGTTCTTTTTGTCGCGATGCTGGTACTGGTTGCGCCGGCGGCGTATGCGCAACAGCAGTCGCAGCAGCGCGATCCTCTTGGGGACATGCTGCGCAGGCATGCGGATTCGGTGAATCGGCAAGGGCAGAATACCGAAAGGGACTTCGAGCGGGGCGATCACCAGGCCTGGCTGAATTCAATGGCCAACCTGGCCAAGCTGCGCGCCAAGCTGGCCGAGGCCTGGCAGGGTATGGGCATGTCGCCGCAGGGCGCCAAGGTCGTCGCCGATGCGTACGATCCGAACCTTGCGCAGCACATCCACCACACGTCGCTGCGCGGCAAGAGCGACCAGGAGGTCGCGCAGTTGATGCAAGGCGCGCTGAAGGAAAAGCGCTACCTGGACGCCAACCAGCTGTTGATCGACTACCAGCGGCAGAAGCTCAGGCTGGGCGACACCGCGGCGGTCAAGACCGCACAGTGATCCCGACCAGCGGGCTCCGGGCCGCGCTCCTGGACGTGCGCAGGATGCAAACGGGCGCGTGGCCTGCGTAGCGCAGGCCACG